>JALTRC010000608.1 GCA_026998145.1 Gammaproteobacteria bacterium | reverse complement strand
CCCAGTTATTCATAATATACTGGGCAAACCAGTAGCTATTGTTTCCCAGCTTGCCTGAAAAATCCATGCCATAGGCTTTTTTATCTGTGTTGCGCGTGCCCGTATCCAGGCCCGCATCACCGATCCGATTTTTCTGGGAACCGGAATAGGCAAACAGACCGGTATTGATCGAGGCCAGTTCAAAACCCAGCCGCCCAAAAACCGCCTTGTCTGAATTATTATCAAACAAATGATCCGGACGTTTAAAGCCGGAGCCGTTAATGGTGCTATTGCTTTCAATGCCGTTGCCATTGGCCCAGCCCAGGGCAATATCCAGCGGGCCCAGTTCACGGCTAAATACCAGACCCCGATCATAGGTTAAGCCGGCCATGCGATAGACCATAAAATCCTGAAAAGTCAGGCGTGTTTCCCTGGGGAACATCAGATCGGATATTTGAAACTGGCCAAGCATCATGCCCACACCTGAATCAAACAGATTATCGTGGGAGAACCAGGCATCTTCTACAATAACTTCCCCATTACCCCCCTTTTCAGCAAAGATGGCATAAAAGTAATAGGAAATATGATCCGATAAAGGGGCGCTGGATAGAATCTTGATTAAATAGGGTGCCTGAATATCTGTATCGGCCCGGGTTTCAGCGCCGCTTAGCACATCGATGGTGCCGGCCTTGCGTTGTTGCACATAAGCCTGAGCGCGAACCGCCATGGGAATAGAATCCGGCAGAGCCAGCATATCATCGCCGGTTTTAACATTGCCGTCTTTCCAGTTGGGCAGGCGGTAGTTATTGGCAATAAACTGTTCGCCAAATTCATTGAGGCGGGGGAAAGCCGCATGGCAGGTATTGCATGACAAATTATATTTGCGGGCAAATACCGGAATGGCCTGGGATGCGGAGGCATAAAGCAGGCCGATAATAGACAGCAATAATGCAAAGCTCAGGGAGCGGGTTTCTGGCTTGTGGAATAGATTTAACATAATCATTACCTTTATAAAACGGGATGATCATAGCTTACTAATTAACCGGCAATTACACCATCGGACAAATGTACCCTGCTCTTAATCAAAGTACATATGTCGGATGTATTTCGGGTAAAGATTTAAAGTATTTACCACAGAGGACACGGAGGCGCACAGAGGTTTCTTAAATATAAATTACCAAACTCTAAGTACTAAACAAGCTTTTCCCCTGTGTTCCTCCGTGTCCTCTGTGGTGAAAATTCTTAAAAAATACCCAGCGTGTCCCAAAGCTCATCCACTCGTTGTTTAACTTTTGCATCCATCACAATCGGTGTGCCCCACTCCCTATCCGTTTCACCGGGCATTTTATTGGTGGCATCAAAGCCCATTTTGGAACCCAGGCCGGAGACGGGCGAAGCAAAATCCAGATAATCAATAGGGGTGTTTTCAATAATGGTGGTATCCCGGGCCGGGTCCATTCGGGTGGTCATGGCCCAGATCACATCATTCCAGTCACGGGCATTTACATCATCATCCACCACAATCACAAACTTGGTGTACATAAACTGGCGTAAAAATGACCAGATTCCCATCATTACCCGCTTGGCATGACCGGGATACTGCTTTTTCATGCTGACCACCGCCATGCGGTAGGAACAGCCCTCCGGTGGCAGATAAAAATCTACAATTTCCGGAAACTGTTTTTGCAAAATAGGTACAAAGACCTCGTTGAGCGCGAGGCCTAAAATTGCCGGCTCATCCGGTGGCCGGCCGGTGTAGGTAGTGTGGTAGATGGGATCTTTGCGGTGGGTGATTTTTTCGATGGTGAATACCGGAAACTCCTCCACCTCATTGTAATAGCCGGTGTGATCCCCGTAAGGGCCTTCCGGCGCCATATCATCCGGGTAAATAAAACCTTCCAGCACATATTCTGCAAAAGCGGGCACCTGCAAATCACTGAGCTGGCAGCGGGTGACTTCGGTTTTGCTGCCCCGCAATAAACCGGCAAAGGCGTATTCCGACAGATTATCCGGTACTGGCGTCACGGCACCCAAAATAGTGGCCGGGTCAGCCCCTAAAGCCACGGCCACCGGAAAAGGTTCCCCCGGATGTTGCTGCTGCCATTCCCGAAAATCCAGAGCGCCGCCCCGGTGGGAGAGCCAGCGCATAATCACCCGGTTTTTGCTGATCACCTGCTGGCGATAAATCCCCAAATTCTGCCGCTCCTTAAGAGGGCCCCGGGTTACCACCAGCCCCCAGGTAATCAGCGGCGCCGCATCTCCCGGCCAGCAGGTTTGTACCGGAATCTGCCCCAGATCCACATCATCCTTTTCAATCACCACCTTCTGACAGGCCGCCCGGTTGACTTCTTTGGGGGAC
>JALTRC010000607.1 GCA_026998145.1 Gammaproteobacteria bacterium | reverse complement strand
TTATGGCGCAGATTTACCCGCCGGTTCAGCCGAAACCGAAGGCCAGGGTTATTCCGCCAGTCGTTAAGACACCCGTTGCCAAACCGGCAGCGGTCGTAAAACCCAGGCCGGCTAAAATATGTCATGCCAGGGCGCCTGCCAGTTTCCACCAGATTAAAGCGATTGCCTATCCCTGTGATAACAAAGCCAGAAAAGCCAAAGCCCATGAAACTATTGCTGCACAGGTAAAGGCGGCGAAACAGAAAAAGGCAAAAGTCGAGGCAGAAAAGCAGCGTAAGCTGGAGGCGATTCGCAAGGCGGATGAGGCAGATAAAAAGCGCCAGATAGAATGGGAAAAAATGCAGCGTGCCATGTGGATAGGTCGTTGTCAGAAGCACTGGGATAAAGGCGTGAGTCCCTGTTTCTGTAAAAAGTATATTAATGATGCACCTGAGGGCGTCAAAAATACCTGTAAAAAATAAGGCATATAGCAGGTGATTTTGGAAACTGAACGGCGGATAATCCGCCGTTCTTCATTTATGCAGATATAAACATGACAGATGTTTTAATTGTAGGCGGTGGTTTGATCGGCATGTTAACGGCCATTGAATTACACCAGGCAGGCGCCAGTGTGCAAATACTGGAGCGCTCTCGTATGGGCGGTGAGTCTTCATGGGCAGGTGGGGGAATCTTGTCGCCGCTTTATCCCTGGCGGTATGCGGATGCAGTAAATGTGCTGGCGAAATACGGCCATGAAGTTTACCCGCAAATTGCCCGGCAATTGCATCAGGATGGCGGCATGGATCCTGAGTATATTCGTAGCGGCCTGATGGTGCTCGACCAGCATGAACATGAACAGGCAGAGGCCTGGGCACGGCAGTGGCAGATGGGTTTGCAGACTTTGCCGGAGCCGGTGGAGATCGAACCCCGGTTAAGCACAAAATACCACAATGCCTTATGGATGCCGGAAATTGGCCAGATGCGAAACCCCCGGTTGATGAAATCATTACAGGCCACGCTGGATGCTTATGGTATTGCCTATAAGGAGTATACACGGGTTGAAGCGCTGCAAATTAAGCAGGGAAAAATGAATGGGGTGGTTGCTGAAGGCGAGTCTTATGTTGCGGATAAGGTGCTAATTGCTGGTGGCCCCTGGAGTCGTAAAATCATTGAAGACTATGGGGAAGCACCACAGGTGGAGCCGGTTAAGGGACAGATGGTGGTTTTTAAGGCGCAGCCGGATTTGTTAAAGCATATTGTGCTGAGTGGCGGGCGTTATCTGATCCCCCGCAAAGATGGTCGCATCGTGGTTGGCAGTACACTGGAATATACGGATTTTAATAAAACCGTAAACGATGGTGCCCGTGATGATTTAACGCATGCGGCAATAGAGATACTGCCGTCACTGGAAACATTTGCCGTCGAAAAACAATGGGCAGGACTCAGGCCCGGCAGCCCGAATGGAATCCCCTATATCTGCTCGCATCCCGATATTGAAGGGCTGTATATCAGTACAGGCCATTTCCGCAATGGGGTTATTCTGGGTGCCGCCAGTGCCCGATTAATGGCGGATATGATGCAGGGCAAGCCTTCCGTTATTGATGCTCAGGCCTACCGATTTGATGCTATGCATTAAGTCTGAGCAAACCTGTAGTCTGCTCGCTACAGCTGCGTTGTTGACTGGATCAGGGATGCCCTGTGGCCGTTTATCAGCAGATAGTCTGGCTTTATCTCTAAATAGATGACATTGGTTTTGCGCTGCGCTTTACTCGCAGCATGAAAAAAATTAATCACATCTCCGGTTATACACTTATTGAGCTGATCTTTGTTATTGCTCTTGTTGGTATTCTTGCTGGCATAGCAGCGCCATCTTTTCGAACCATGTTATTGGAAGACAATGTGACGAGCATTAATAATGAATTACTCATTGCTTTGAAACGTGCCCGAGGGGAAGCCATTGCCCGGGGCGCCGACGTTACCATGTGCAGTAGTACAGATGGTGCTAGCTGTAGTGGAGCGGCCGGTAACTGGGAAAAGGGCTGGATTGTTTTTGAAGATAAAAACAATGATGGTTCAGCCTCTGCGGATGAGCTGATCTGGGTACAGAATATGGAAACCCGGCCAGGTATCACCATAACCGCATCAGCATCCTTTGAGACAGAAGTGGTGTTTACCAACAGCGGCATACTGGCAACTGGTGTAGCTGGTTCCTTTAGAACCTGTAGTGGTCTGGGTGCAACAGGTGGTGTGTTTCGCCGGGATATTGATGTTGATGTATCCGGCGCGCCTGTGTATCGCTTAAGAGAGGGTATCCAATGTTAAGGCATGAAATCAAAGGCATCAAATCACGGCAGGGCTTCACACT
>JALTRC010000606.1 GCA_026998145.1 Gammaproteobacteria bacterium | reverse complement strand
GATATACAAAATCCACCACCGCAGCATAGGATTTGGCATCCCAGTTACGCCAGTTGCGGGCGCGATTACTGGTGCAGGGGTTAATGGCGATAAAAGGGCGTTGATCCCCCAGCTGCTGTTGAATAATGCGGGCATCTTCCTCAGGAATGGGAATATTCCACTCCAGCCGCTTTTCCTTTATGCCCAGGGCGCGGGCAAATTCAAAAAACACATCCAGCACATGCTGGCGTTGCTGCTGGCCACTGATATGGTGATTGCAAAACAGCGACTGCAAGTTCTTCGCCCGCTTTTTATCAAAACCCAGGCGAATCGGCGCCCTGACACACAGGCTGGCCAGACTAGCTCGCAGGGAAATCTGCATATGCAGCAGCACATCGAACTGGCGCCCCTTTAACTGCCCGCATAGTTGCCGGTAAGCCTTTAAGCCGGCGGATTTATCGAAAACAAAAAACTCAATACCTTTAATGTCTTTCACCAGCTGATATTCCAGCTTGCCAATAATCCAGCTGATTTTGGTTTGCGGCCATTGATGCTGTATGCTGCGCACAATCGGCAGCACATGGGTGACATCGCCGATGGCAGAGAGGCGTAAAATACAAATATGTTCAGGTGGAGTCGTCAGGGGTAATGACATCAGTTATGAATCGGCAGCAGCTTAATCGGGAAAACTGCACCATCCTATATGATGCCTCGTTAATTTCAACGCCTGAAGGCAAAATCTTTGCGCCTGCCTACTGGCAGAGCCAGGGCGCTTTGCAAACCGTATCAAAAGGCCGGGGCGCCGCCTGGTTTATTGAGCAGGAAGGAGATTGCTGGGTGCTGCGTCATTATCGGCGGGGTGGTCTGGTAGCCCGCTTTAACCGGGATATTTATTTAGGCTGGCGGGCGGGTGCAACTCGCTCGCTGGCCGAATGGGATTTACTTTGCTGATGTTTGAACAGCAGCTTCCAGTGCCCCGCCCGGTGGCCGCGCAAGCCTGCTGGAAAAGCCCGCGCCTGTTGGGCCTGTATCAGGCAGCTATTATTGTGCAGGCCATTCCCAATACGCAAAATTTATCGGATTATTTAATGGGGCAGGAACTGGAGGCATCCGGCTGGCAGGCCATAGGTAAAACCATTGCCCGCTTTCATCAAAAAGGTATTAATCACAGTGATTTGAATGCCAGCAATATTTTGCTGGATATGCAGAAAGCCATTTATGTGATTGATTTTGATAAGTGTCAGCGGCGTGCAGCAGGCAACTGGCAGCGACAAAATATACAGCGTTTGAAGCGCTCTCTGGACAAGTTTAAGCAACAGTTTGAAGGCTTTGCATTTAGTGAGGATAACTGGAACAGCCTTGTTAATGCCTATAAAAAAAATTTGTCGTTGTGAGGCTATACAGGCAAAAAGCCGCAGCATAAAATATAGACATTCTGTCTAAATGATAAAAGTTTCAAGGAGTTGTAAATGGCCAGAATGATTCAGGTCAGAAATGGCATGATTGCCAAAAAAATAGAAATTGATCAGCCCTCATTAACCATTGGTCGTTCCAGAAAAAATACCGTGTGTATCAAGGATGAGGTGGTCAGTGGTGTTCATGCGGAAATTTTTGTAGAGAAAAACGAAAAAGGCGAGAATGTGTATTTCATTCAGGATCTACAAAGCACCAATGGTCTTTACTTAAATAAAAATAAAATTACCTGCAAGCAACTGCGCCATAAAGACAAGGTACGCATTGGCCGCAGTGTCTTTACCTTTCTGGAATATGATACGGATGCCAAAAGCCACTAAGCCTGAATTAATTCCATAATGGACTGCATTTCCAGATGCTGTTCAATGGTATCAGCCAGTCGATCAATCTGCGCCTCCTTTAACTGAAAATAATCCAGTGTCTGGGGTTCATTCAGGCCTGCCCATTGCAATAATGCATGGCAGGCTTCCGGGCTGTCAAAGAGGCCGTGATAATAAGTGCCCAGTATCTGATCATCCTCACTAATGGCTCCATCATTTTGTCTGTTCCCCGTAATTGCAGCACGCTCTAGTGCGGGGCCATCGGTGATGCCTGTATGAATTTCATAACCTGTAATGCTGTATTGATTAAATAACAGGCCTTCACTTTGTTTTAATTGTTTGTTTTGATGTAAACGGGTTTGCATATTTAGATAGGCAAAACCCTGGCTGCTGCCGGGACTGTCTTCGATGCCCTGCGGGTCATGGATGTTGTTTCCCAGCATTTGAAAGCCGCCACAAATGCCCATGAGCTTGCCTCCATAACGCAGGTGCTTATCCAGAATATTCTGCCAGCCATGCTGTTTTAAATAATCCAGATCGGCGCGCACATTTTTACTGCCGGGTAAAATAATC
>JALTRC010000605.1 GCA_026998145.1 Gammaproteobacteria bacterium | reverse complement strand
TGCTGCCATCATCCATTGATATTTATGCCACGGCTGACTTTATAAGAGACCTGCTACTGGATGCCAAGGTACGCGCACATCGCATTCAGCTGGCCATTATTGCCAATCGGGTGCGCAAAAACACCATCGCTTTTCAGGGCCTTGAGCGCTTTTTAAGTTCATTAAATATTCCCGTTTTAGCCAAGCTCAGAGATACCCAGAACTATGTACAGGCCTCGGAACAGGGGCTGGGCATACATGAACTAAAAAACAAGCCAGTGTATCTGGATCGTGAACACTGGCGGGCCGTTTATGACTGGATTGAGAGTATTCCAGACAATAAAAAAGCCCCCTGAAAAAGGAGGCTTTTGAGTCGCGCTTTACACTGAAAAATCAGGCTTTGCGACGGGCAACACCTGCCATTGCCAGTAAACCTGTGGCAAACAGCCATACGGCGGCGGGTACAGGCACTGGAGAAACCGGTGCCGGGTTAGCCGCAACCAGAGATAAATAATTCCCCTTGTCCAGAGTCACAGTCATATCTGTCACAGAGCTAACACCGAAATCACTCATATCAACGAAAATAGCAGACAGGGCATATTCAACGCCGGATGAAGTAGTCGTTGTATAAACAAAGTTCTGAGTTGCATCCGTGTATAAAATTTCCGAAGCATTATAACTGATGTTCGTGCCACCAATGCTCAGATCAATCGAGTTTGATGTGCCGCCACCTATAAAAAAGAAGCTCAGGTCTGTGCCTGTCTGATCCGCAACAGCCGAATCAAAGCCCAGTGAAATCTCCATCGAGGGGAACTCTGAGCCACTGGGCACATAAATAAATGAAGACAGATCCACATCCGTAATAGCACCTGCTACAGATGTGGAGCCGCTCTGACCAAAAGCATCAGCTGTGGTCGCAGATGAAACAAACTGATAATCACTCACGTCCAGAGAAACCGCTGAGGCACTGGCTGACAGCCCCCCCGCCAGTACAAACAGTGTTGATAGGATATATTTTTTCATATTTTTACTCACTTCCATCATTTACAACGATGGTGCGGCATTCACATCAATTGTTGATGTGGAGGCAACACCTGTTCCAGAAATTAATTCCGAGTTATTGGCCGCAGCAGCCTGTTCAATCGCCGCTAATTCAGCAGCGGCAGCTGCCTGAGCATCTGCGATTGCCTGTGCAGCAGCAGCTTCAGCCGCTGCCTGCGCGGCAGCTGCATCGGCAGCAGCCTGGGCCGCAGCAATAGCCTGAACGGTTGAAACCTGTTCTTCCTGTGCCACCTGGATACTACGGGTTAAAGAGGCAACATTGGGCTGTTGTACAGGCGCAGGTAAAATAACGGCAGGGCCGGCAGCCGGCTTGATACCCTGCGCCCAGTCACCCCATGAGAACACAGAATCATCCGCTGCAAGCAGCTGTAAGGGGAATAATAAAGAAATTCCCAGCAGTATTTTTTTCATCATCTTAAAACCTCTTTTACATACCATTTTGCTGAAAACTACATACACAATTCATTCCAGCACTTGTTCATTTCAATATATATCAATGGGTTAGGGTTATATTCAATTAAAACACCATCCACTTATTACAGCGACGATATAGCTTTAATTATACTGCCCCACTCATAAACTTAAATAACCCGAACGAATGAAACGAGACTTAACTGACAAACGTGTCATTTCAAAGAATGACAAACAAATCAATGAGCTACAGAGTCCGGCAGAAATTTTGACTGAACCCTGAATACTGCCACCCAAACCCACTAAAGCATTAAACTCGTCACAAACTGATGTAAAAAATGCCGACAATTTAGCGCAAATTGACGACATTTTTTACAGTTTAGAAGTAGCGGCGCAAGTTCAACTCCAGCACGCCCCGGGTATAATCCAGCTGTTGCATGGCAGGGTCATTCACATTGGATGCATTATCGGTATAGGTGTACTGGGCATTTGCCGTCCAGGCCTTCAGACTGCCAGATTTAAAGCTGTGGCTGACGCCGAGCAGCAGGCGATTTTCCGTATCGTCCCGTGGCGCACTAAAGCCACGAACCGTATCCGTTGCCTGATATTCATAATTACGTGAACTCAGACGAATATAGCCTCTGGCATTTTTCCACAGACCCATCTGGCCACCAATAAAATAGCCCAGCCCTCTGGTTTCCAGCAAGGCATCATCGGCGCCATTAGAGTAATAGTTCAGGCCAGCCTCTACGCCTATGCCCTGCTTGCTGTAAAACTTGGAAACACTGACCCCATGCACCTTATCAATGCCTTTCAGGCCCTGCCCTGAAGCAGTAGAAAAATCCCGTGCCGTAATATGACTTTCAAAGGTTAGCTCCAGTTGCTTATCAAACACCAG
>JALTRC010000604.1 GCA_026998145.1 Gammaproteobacteria bacterium | reverse complement strand
TTAATGACACCATTGCCTTTATGGATTTTATGTTCAGCGCAGCAGGTGTGGATGCCAATCTGGACAGCACCATCAAGCTGCCGGATGTGCGGGTGCAGGGAGTGATCCCGCCGGGTGATGATCTGGCCTCCTATGAAGAAGCTCTGGGGCATCCCGTGGGGCCGGTATTTGAAATTCTGCCCAGTGTGATTCCCGGTGCGCCACCCGGCTTTAATCTGAAAGGTGAGCTGGTGGTACTGGGCGAGCCATTATTGCAGGTGGAGAACTGGACTGTCGGCATTATGGAAGGCATCCATTTAAGCGCCGCGTCCACCGATTACCGTATTGCCGATGCCTTTGTCTTCCCCAGCTTCAGTCTGCAGGCGGATATTGAAGGTGCCTATAGCGTGCTGGGCAATCCCCAGGTGTATAGCGCCGATGCCCTGCCTGCGATTGTCGGGGGGCTGGCCACGAATATTGCCAATATGAGTGTCAATATCCAGGGTAATGCAGATTTACTGGGACTGGTGGGTCAGGATGTCACCTTTAGTATATCCGGCCTGACTCAGCGTTCCGAATTCACCACTACAGCCCTGTTTGGCGCCATACAGTCCAATGTGCAGATACAGGCCAGTATCAATCCCTATAACCCCGGCTATAACTTTGCCGCCAGCCTGAATACAGCCGATTTCCAGAATGAAATTCAGGATGGCATGGCAAGCCTGGTGGATGCTGGCTTTAGTGAAATTAACGATGCCCTGTCCGGTGCCGGTGCCAGTCTGGTTGAGCTGGCGCAGGCGGATCTGGATGCGGCCAATGCAAGCTATGACAGTATTTATGCGGCAGCGGAGGCTCGTAAATATGCGGCTGAAGCGCCGATTCGAAATGCACGGGCAAAGGTGAATGCGGCTCGTAGTGATCTGAGCAGCTACGATTACAATATGTATTACCGCTTTAGCAGCCACCGTTCCTGCTATACGGTAAATCTGATTGTGACAAGCTACCGAGTGTGTTCTCCATCGGAGCGTGATCTGGCCTATGCGCCCTGGCAGGCAGGGCGTGGTGTTTATACGGGTGCTCTATGGGCAGCTGAGCAGTTCTTAAACGGGGTTATTGCCAGTATTAATATTGTTCCGGTGGAGGCCTATCCCGAAGTGATTGCCGCCAAAGCGGTGGTGCTGGCCGCTGAGGCTGAGCTGGCATTTGTGCAGGCCTCTTCATCGGCGCTTAGTTCTGCGTCAACGGCATTGGAAACCGTGGCTGACGGCATTGTCACTGTGGTTAACGGGGCGCTGGAATTTACCCAGAATACCTTTTCTATTCAGAGCGTGGATGTTTTCGGCGGCCTGAATGGGGACAGTCGTCTGGGCGTTGCCATGAGCCTGACCTGGCTGGGTAATAATTATGATTTCGATTTCAGCCTGAATGTGGATCTGGCCAATATCGCCACCTCTTTCTGGGATGAAGTACGCGCCCAGGTATTACCCTTCCTGTCAGATCTGTTTGTGGGACAGGAGGTGCAGAGTACCGCAGGACAGTCATTTATTGACCAGGGTGTGACCAATACCCCGCCTGCTATTGCTGTTATACCTGATCAGACGCTGGTACAGATGAATAACCGGGATTGCACCACCCTGGGTGCCAGCTGTTATCAACTGGATATGGCTGCCTTTGCCAGTGATGCGGATATCGTGGATGCAAGCAGCACGGAAAAACTGGAATATCATGCCATCGGACTGCCTGATGATATGAAAATGGATATTAACGGGCTGATTTCAGGCACCCTTTCCCGCAAGGATTTAGGCAGTTACGTGGTGAAAATGTGGGTTGTGGATCGCTCCTATGCGAAGGCTGAGAAAAAATTTAATCTGGTGGTTGAAGGGGGTAATTCGCCCCATAGTGTACATATGGCCACGCGCCATTTCTTTACACCGATAACCGAGCCGGTACTGGATGCAAATGGCAATCCGGTGGTTGATACGAGCACGGCTTTGCTGGAATCCAGTTATGCCAGTATTCCCGGTGATGCCAGGGCAACCGATTATAGTGATCTGGCTAAAGTGGTGGTGAGCGATCCGGATCTGGAGGATGAATATACCTATGAAATTATCAGCGGCAATGATCTGGGGCATATTGCCATTGATGCAGATGGCCAGTTAAGCCTGACACCACAGGCAGAGGCTAATATCCAGAACAGCTATGCCCTGACCATTCGGGTAACCGATAAGTCCAGCTTTGCCCCTGCCGGTCTGTCGGTGGATGTGAATTTCGATGTGCAGGTGCAGCCGGTGCTGGTGCTGGAGCCACTGAATAATATACCTGCTGATGAGCAGGCTCGCTTTGGCATACGCCTGCTGCCAAAACCGGATTCTCTGAAT
>JALTRC010000603.1 GCA_026998145.1 Gammaproteobacteria bacterium | reverse complement strand
AGCCAGCAGTAAACCAAAGACGCCACCAGAGGCGCCAATGGTTGGATAATAACCACCGCTTAAGCTGGCAAAAATTAACTGCACCAGGCCTGCGCCCACCACACAGACAAAATAATAAATAGTAAATAGTTTTGAACCCCAGTCATTTTCCAGCCGCGTGCCAAACAGCCACAGGGCATACATATTCAGGCCAATATGCATCAGGCTGCCATGTAAAAAAGCATAAGTTACAAGCTGATAAATCTCGAACTGTGGTCGGGCAAAACGCAGATGTTGAACATCATTCAAATTCAACGGCCACAAAGCCAGATTGGAAATTAATGGGTTGGCAAAAGACTGTTCCAGGATAAAAATAAAAATATTACTGAGCAGTAGCAGTTTTATAACCGGGGGAAGTAATGAATAGGAACGTCTGATACCGCGCATGTTTGAAATGCCTTTTTAATGTCGTCTGGAAAGGTGGCTGATAAAAAGGTGGATTAAATACATAATCAAAAACACCGCCAGTACCAGAGACACAATATGTAAAACCTGTGGGGCCTGATGTATCCAGATACCGGTAATAATATGACCGGCACCCATGTACAGTAAAATCCATAAACTGGCGGCAATAAAATCCAGCCATAAAAATTTACGCAATGGCACACCAAACAAGCCCGCCGCCGTGGGGACGGCAGGATGTATCAGCCAGACAAAACGCCCCAGAAACACGGCTATTGAACCATGCTGTTTTAGCATCTCATCAGCCAGTTGTATTGATTGGGAATGATGATTTTTTAACAACTGAGGCTGCCATATCTGCCCCCCACGACGGCCCAGCCAGTAGCCCAGCAGATCACCCACAAATGCTCCTGCCACAGCATAAACATACAGATATAAAAATGAGCTCATATCGTGGCCGGTGAGTATCCCGATGGCCGGTAATATTAATGTGCCGGGCACCAGAAAACCTGTTAGAGGAGCGGATTCTGCTATCATCAAAAAGAATAGAATCGGCCCGGAAATATCATGGTGCTCGGCCATTAGATTTGTAATATTAAGAAAGCTTATTTCCATTTGCGTAGCTTAAATGCCCTCACTATATATAGACTGTCACCTGAGTTGCATTCTACACCCAGAAATAAAGATATATTTTACAAGGTACAGCAACAATCCCTGAAACAGCGCTTAATGTTGCCTTATTGTGCGTATTTACGTCAGACTATGCGATAATGAAACCAAGAATTATATTATAAGGCTATCGGAGTAAAAAATGAGTAAGCATGAGCAAGACCCTATTGATGTACTCGGCGAAGTTTATGAAAAAATGTATGAAAATATTGCCAGCGATTTTAAAAAGGCTGAGCATAAAACAGCCGATCTGCTACACAAGCTGATTGAAGAGGCGGCTGAAAAAGCCTCTGAGCTGGGAGAGATTTCCCGCGAAGATATTGATAAGGTTTCCGAGTATCTGAAGCGCGATATTAGCGATGCGGCTAATTATTTAAGTGAAACCGGTAAGGAATTCAAAGACTGGTTAGGTTTTGAAACGACCCTGCTGGAAACCGAAATCACAGATCAAATGCTGGAAGCTGCCGACCCCACAACGGTTGAGCTGCTTAAATTAAAGATGGATGCAAAGCTGGCATCAACCTATCACACCGGTCAGATCACTGGCCCTGGCACGCTTATATGCGATGCCTGCGGTGAAAAGCTGCATTTTTATAAAGCAGGTAAAATTCCACCCTGCCCCAAATGCCACGGCACCAGCTTCCATCGCTAAACGCTAACGGGTGCGGGTATAAAACCGGCACCTTACATAATTTAGGGGATCCATTATGTTGCTCGGGCTTTTGTTTATCTGGATTATTACCGCGATCGGTTTATGGCTGGTGACCTTGATGGTACCTGGCGTAAAAGCGAACACCACTGGTGATCTGCTTCTTGCCGCGCTTGTTCTGGGCGTTATCAATGCCATTATCAGGCCTCTGCTATGGTTTTTAACTCTACCTTTAACCGTGCTGACGTTTGGCCTGTTTGCACTGATTATTAATGCATTTATGATTAAAATCACCGCATCACTGGTTTCCGGGTTTAGCGTTGATGGTTTTGGCAATGCATTACTGGCCGCTGTCATCATGGCCTTGCTGGCCATTATCGGCTTTATATTCCTGCAGTGGTTTATGTTTGATGCGGTTTTCTGGATGCAGGCGGGGCCGATGCAATCCCACTATGTTATTTAAGTCGCCTCCGGGTCATTCCTGAATGGCCCGGAGCCAGCTCTTAATTAGACTTTTTAACAAACTGGGTCAGAATAACAATCTGCTGGCCATTAACCCTTCCTTCGATATGCTCAGGATTATCCGCCACCAGGGATATATTACGCAC
>JALTRC010000602.1 GCA_026998145.1 Gammaproteobacteria bacterium | reverse complement strand
TCATATTTATTGGTTTGTGCAACCAGTGCATTACGTAAACTTGAAAAATGTCGAGGAACTGAAACCGTGGTATATACATTATTCAGGGTATAATCACGGGGTAATTCAACCAGTAATTTTTTATGCAAGTCAGAATCTGGCGTAGCATTAACCAGAAAATCAAAAATAAATTTTGATACATTGGCTGTGAGTTCAATATCATATTCATTGGCATCCAGAGGTGGTGTTCGTTCTCCAACATAAGACTCAATGACCGTATGCCTTAAACCATTATCGCTGAATGTTGAAAAAGGCCCACCGGCAAAATAATTGACAAAGGTGTGCATATACATATCGCCGGCAGCATGCACCAAATACCCAAAAGCAAAGGCAATCACATCATCTTTACCGGAAGCCTGTGCATTGTTCCAGATATGCTGTAACCAGTCATTGGTAATAATCGGGTGATTGGCTTCGGTACCACCCGGGCAAAAACTGCCTGGCTCATCGAGTTTTTCGGCACCATCCGGGCAGGCTACATGAATACGTGTTTGACCCGTGGGAAGATCCGGGTAGGCATCCGGCCCGAGTACCCCGGCATAAAATGAATCCCTGTTATTTCTTAAAATATTAACGAGGTTTTGATTGGCCTGAAAACTGCCAATGGTTTCATTCAATTTAATCTTGTTCGCATAATCTGTTTTAAAAAATGTGATGTTATTGTTGTTATCAACCTGCTCCAGCGCCTTTTTGGCCAGATATACATGGGTTGTCGGTTTCCAGGCAAAAGATGATTGCCCCCACAACACAGCAAAAATAATCAACAAAGACTTGATGAGCTGCAAAAAGCTCATTTTTTTTACAACAGAAACATCCATTACACTATCCTGGTTTCAATCATTATTCAGCATCTTAGTTATTGGGCACAATACTCAATGTCGCCGTGCAATTCCCCGACATATTGTCTGACTCTCCAGCAGGCGTTGTTGTATTTACTGTTTCCAGATTGATTTGTGCTATGCAATTCGCGTTAATCATGTAATCCCCTGGGCTAAGCACACCCGTATAGACCTGGCTGCCCTGCTGTTCATCAGTCGTGTAATAAATAAGTGATTCATCGATATTATCGTCGAAGAAATTAAAACTCCCACCAGCGCCTGATCGGCTACCCAGTGGCCGGCTGGGCATCGACATATCCACCGATGCCGTATAGGTGGCTGGCACATCCAGCGTAAAATACACTTCTCGCATAGAGCCGGCAGAAGACTCGGCTCTGGATGTAATGGTGGAGAAATTGGGATTATCGGGATAGTCCGTATTAGCGGATATTGTTGGGCTGACATTGTAATTAAATGTCATCAAGTCACCATTTTCAGCGCCAATAACCACACTGGAGCTGAAATTGATACTGGCTGTGGCTTTCGATATACCTGTACCATCACTCCAACTCGACTCTGCGGTAAAACCATCACTGACGGACAAAAGCTGAGTTTGTTCGCGGGTCAATGTTTTGTTTACCGTTTTTCCCACACAGACGCCCCCTGATAGACTGCAATCGGCCCTTGTTCCAACGCCACCACTGACCTTGGTAAACAGATTGCTGATACCAAGATTGGCATCCGTATTACAGATGCTCAATGGCAGCAGTGTACTCCGGGTTTGCTCATCCCCAAGATACAGGGGTGAATAAGCGTAGTAACAGAGGATCTCAATATCGGTCAGGCTGTTTTCATCCAGCGCAATGCTGTTATTGTCGATCGTGTATGTCAGGCTGCCATACTTTGACGGATCATCGGTGGGCAGCCCCAATGGGTCCAGATCAAAACGCGCCGTTTCATCCGCCAAGCCGTTCAGACCGCCTGCTCCATTTAAGTTAAAGCGATTGTAGGTATTCAGGTTGGGAAGGAAGGGAGCCGGATTCTCGGCCGTTGGCAGGTCCATGGTATCAGCAAAAATGCTTAAGTCATCCTGATTAAAAAAACTATCGGAATTAAAATCCAGCATGGCCCGGCGAACCGGGGCGACCGTATCACCATTGGTGGTAATATCACCATCAAAGGTCAATACCGCTGCCAGCGCATCGATCTGGCTGAACAGCTCTCGAGCCGGATCATCATACGCGCTGTAAAGAATCGTGTTGATGGTCACCCCTTTTGAAGCAGACTGTTTTTCAAATTCACGCAAGCCAATATCATCCTGTGCCCATAGATACACCACCAAACCTGCCACCTGAGGTGCTGCAAAACTGCTGCCTGAAATCACACCCTGACCACTCAGGTCGGGCAAGCTCTGTGCATAGGCACCAACATCCGAAAAAAGATCGCTATGCGAACCCGGGCCATTGCTGCCCACGATAATGACATTATCGGCGGCGGGAATATCCTGCACCCC
>JALTRC010000601.1 GCA_026998145.1 Gammaproteobacteria bacterium | reverse complement strand
ATCATAAAGTTCGCAATACTAGTCTTTATTAAAAGGTCTTGCAGAAACTTTTGGGTTTTGTGGGCAAATTAGATTGTGTATTTGCTCGTGCAGGAGCTGAATCGGTTGCCATCGCCAGTCAGCTCTTGTATAACGCCCGCATCATATTGACTGGAGTTGCAAATGTCATCTGTAGATGAAGCCCTGAGTATTATAAAGCGTGGTGCAGAAGAGGTTCTGCTGGAAGAAGAGCTGGTAAAAAAGCTGAAAACCGGCAAGCCGTTGCGGATAAAAGCCGGGTTTGATCCAACTGCGCCCGATCTGCATCTGGGGCATACGGTGCTGATTAATAAGCTGAAACAGTTTCAGGATCTGGGTCATGAAATTATTTTTCTGATTGGTGATTTTACTGGCATGATTGGTGATCCAACAGGTAAAAGTGCTACGCGTCCGCCGCTGACGCCTGAGCAGGTGGCGGAAAATGCCAAAACCTACCAAGCGCAGATTTTTAAAATTCTCGATCCGGAAAAGACTCGCGTTGAATTTAACTCTGCCTGGATGGGGAAAATGGGTGCGGCCGATATGATTAAACTGGCCTCCAGCCTGACAGTGGCAAGAATGCTGGAGCGGGATGATTTTAATAAGCGTTACAGCTCCAATCAGCCGATTGCTATCCATGAATTTTTATACCCTCTGATTCAGGGGCATGATTCGGTTGCGCTGCAATCCGACGTGGAGTTGGGCGGTACGGATCAGAAATTTAACCTGCTAATGGGTCGCGAGTTACAGAAGCAGGCCGGGCAGGAGCCGCAGGTGGTGTTAATGATGCCCATCCTGGAAGGACTGGATGGGGTGCAGAAAATGTCCAAGTCGCTGGGAAATTATATCGGGGTGGATGATGCGCCGGATGATATGTTTGGCAAAATCATGTCAATTTCAGATGAATTAATGTGGCGTTATTTTGAGTTACTGAGCTTTCGCCCTATGCCGGAGATTGAGCAGTTTAAAGCGGATGTTGAGCAGGGTGCCAACCCACGGGATATTAAATTCAAGCTGGCAGATGAAATTATCGAGCGCTTCCATAATAAAGAAGCGGCAGATAAGGCCAGAGAAAGTTTTATTGCTCGCTTCCAGAAAGGCGCTATGCCGGATGATATGCCGGAGCTTAGCCTGAAAGCTGAAAATGGTGAAATCCCTATAGCCAATTTATTAAAAGATGCGGGTTTGACCGGTGGGACCTCCGAAGCCATGCGCATGATCAAACAGGGTGCAGTCAAAATAGACGGTGAAAAAGTGTCGGATAAAGGCTTGAAAATCCAGGCTGGAACACAATCTGTGTACCAGGTGGGCAAGCGGAAATTTGCCCGGGTGACGGTGGATTAAAATTAATTCATAAAAAATTCAAATTAGCTCTTGTGCTAAACCGATTAATCGGTAGAATACGCGCCTCTTCGCAGACAGGAAGCGGGGTTGATTGGGAAGGGAATGATTTTGGGGTCTGAAAAGGTTTTGAAAGAATATCCGAAAAAGTTATTGCCGCGGTTAGCCTGATATGGTTATAATGTGCGGCTCGCCGAGAGCGAAGTTGTTTAAAAAAATAGATTAGATAATTTGTGTGGGTGCTTATGTTAATGAGCACAAAGACAAAAGATAAGATAGCGCGAAGGCGACTATCACATGCTTTTGTCTGACACACGTTAATTCAACGTAAGTCAGTAAAGAGTATGGACGAACTTAAAGTCATTGAACTGAAGAGTTTGATCATGGCTCAGATTGAACGCTGGCGGTATGCTTAACACATGCAAGTCGAACGGTAACAGCAGGAGCTTGCTCCTGGCTGACGAGTGGCGGACGGGTGAGTAACGCGTGGGAATCTGCCCAATAGTTGGGGACAACCTGGTGAAAACCAGGCTAATACCGAATGTGGTCTACGGACTAAAGCAGGGGATCTTCGGACCTTGCGCTATTGGATGAGCCCGCGTTAGATTAGCTAGTTGGTGGGGTAACGGCTCACCAAGGCGACGATCTATAGCTGGTCTGAGAGGACGATCAGCCACACTGGGACTGAGACACGGCCCAGACTCCTACGGGAGGCAGCAGTGGGGAATATTGGACAATGGGCGCAAGCCTGATCCAGCAATACCGCGTGTATGAAGAAGGCCTGAGGGTTGTAAAGTACTTTCAATTGTGAAGAAAAGTTGCAGGTTAATACCCTGTGACCTTGACGTTAACTTTAGAAGAAGCACCGGCTAACTCCGTGCCAGCAGCCGCGGTAATACGGAGGGTGCGAGCGTTAATCGGAATTACTGGGCGTAAAGCGTGCGTAGGCGGTTATTTAAGTCAGATGTGAAAGCCCTGGGCTCAACCTGGGAACTGCATTTGAAACTGGAT
>JALTRC010000600.1 GCA_026998145.1 Gammaproteobacteria bacterium | reverse complement strand
ATGAATTGCAACAACTGGATAATCAGGCTCAGCCTGTTAAAACATTATGGCGCGCAAATCATCATCAGGTAGTGGGGCAGCCGGATGTATCGGCCGATAATAAAAAAATACTGGCTTCTGTGTTCAGGGAAAAATCCGGCTGGAATATAGAAGAGTTTAATTTGCAAACAGCTGTCTGGGAATCCATAACAGATGATACCTTTATTGATATGTATCCACAGTATGCTAGCAACGGCCAGACGGTTCTGTTTTCTTCTGATCGTGATGGTGTCTTTAATATTTATCAGTGGCAGCGGCATGACAGGCATTTAATACGTTTGACAAATGTTGAAGGTGGCGCGTTTAAACCGGTATTTAACACAGATCAGACAAAATTATTTTATGAGTCTTATTCGGCAAAGGGCTATGATTTATCCGTTCTGGATACAGGTTCAACGGTTGATTATGTGCAGCATAAGGCTGGGGTAAATAACATTACGTCAGCAGCAAAAAACCAAAAAACGGCATTTGTTCATGCCGCAAATATTGAAGATTATTCAGCCTGGAAAAGTCTGCGGCCTCGCTGGTGGATGCCGATTATTCGTGCCAGTAATCAACAAACAGAAACCGGTTTTCAAACCTCGGGCAATGATGCACTGGGAGTGCATCAGTATTTTATGGAGCTTAGCCTGAGTCAGCTGAATGTGGATAATATCCGCAGTAATCGTGGGAGCGGTTTTTTTAATTATGCCTATGCCAGCCGTTTTGTAGCCGGAGTGCAGCGGCGACAATCCGTGTTGCTCAATAATGACCCTGCGCAGTTTAATGGAGAGCCGGTGGCGATTGCATCTCGTTTGCAGGA
Organism: Gammaproteobacteria bacterium; assembly: GCA_026998145.1. Taxonomy (GTDB): domain Bacteria; phylum Pseudomonadota; class Gammaproteobacteria; order SZUA-229; family SZUA-229; genus JALTRC01. The sequence continues at coordinate 1,540 of JALTRC010000600.1, read as the reverse complement.
TGAGGTTTTTGCCGCATTTATTTATAGCTGGCCGGGGGTGGAATCCAGTGTGCGTGTCACGGCAGGGGTAAAGCTAAACCGCGACCGTATTGGCCAGCTCCTTCCGGGTATTGGTGTGGCGGATTTTGATGATGATCTGGTCGGGGTATCCCTGAAATACTGGGATTTTAAAAACTATGCCCGTTCAATCAGTTCGGTAGATGGCAGTAATATACGTCTGAGTCTGGAGAGCAGTGACCCTGGAGACAGCTTTTTCAGTGGTGAAATTCTGACGCTGGATGCCCGCCATTACATGCGTCTGGGATTACAGCAGGTGCTGGCATTGCGTTTTGTGCAGGGTTGGGGCACACAGCAGCCGCGGCCCTTTGAGTTGGGCGGTGAGGGTGCCAGCCTGAACCCGCTGAGTATTCTGTCACCGGTTGCAACAGAAGGAGGGCAGCTGGGGCAGCGCAGTTTTCCCCTGCGGGGGTATGGGGCTGGTCTTCCACAATTACGGGGTCGGCGTATGCAGTTGCTCAGTGCTGAATGGCGTTTTCCTGTGGGTGATTTAATTGAGCGTGGCTGGATGGCGCCGCCGCTGGGTTTAATACAGACATCCGGACGTTTGTTTGTGGATTCAGGGGCGGCCTGGAATGAGGGCTCTAAAACCGGGAAGTATTTTAAGGGTGTGGGTGCTGAGCTGATGCTGGAAGTTAACGGGTTTTATGGTTTATCAATTAACTGGCGTCTGGGCTATGCCAGAGGGCTGGATGAGCAGCTGGGTGATGAGCTGATTTATCTGAGCCTGGGGGGTGCATTCTAGTGGCTGAGAGGGTTTCTGTGTGGACGGATTCCACAGGATGCTGCCCTGCCCAGAAGCTGTTGATGGTTAAAATCAGTGCCACCAGAGCAATGATAATCAGGCTGTATGATGCATTCATCATCGTTATCTCCCTTTATTCCTTTGAGGGTTTAAAGTATATCCATTGCGCTGCTTAACAACTCAGGTTATTTCACATAAACGGCTTCATCATTTGAATAATTTGTGACACAGATAATGCCTTTAATTAAAGGCTCCCTAGCGCTTACAGGTTGACAGAAATTTGGCTGACGGGCTATCACAGGGGTTAATGGAAAAGCCGCTTTTCTTTTCCTCCGGCTGTTTCACAGGTGCCGGTGCAGGGGGCTTGACTGTTTTTGCGGCAGCCTGTTCAGCCACAAGTCGGGACTGTTGTTTTGCGGCGGCCTGTTTACGGCTTTGTTCGGCGATGAGCGCGGATTGCTGCTGCTTGATGCGCAGTTCTTCACGTTCACGCTGCAGGCGGATCGCTTCCAGCCGCTGTTGCTCCTGTCGCATTTTCTCCCGGGCAATGCGATCGGCTTCCCGGGCACGGGCAGCAGCCTGTTCCGCCTCCCGGGCACGTTTTTGTGCCAGACGCATGGCGACCTCGGTTTTGCGTTTTTGCTCTGCAACCAGCTCGGCTGCACGTTTTTCGGCCTGACGAATTTCTTCCTGAACCTTGGCCGCAGCAATGGCCGCATCCCTTTCCCGCTCCAGCGC
>JALTRC010000599.1 GCA_026998145.1 Gammaproteobacteria bacterium | reverse complement strand
CCGGCACCCAACGCATGTTTGAAGACGGGCAGTTTTTTACCCCATCGAAAAAAGCGCGCTTTATCCCGGTGCATCCCAAAGCACCGGCCCATGCAACAGATGCAGAATATCCGCTGATTTTAAACAGTGGCCGGGTACGGGATCACTGGCACACCATGACTCGCACCGGCAAATCGCCCCGTTTATCCACCCATATCTCCGAGATTTTTGTGCAGATACATCCCCGGGATGCCGGGCTGTATGGGGTGGAAGAAGGAGAGCTGGTCAAGGTATCCAGCCGCTGGGGAGAGGCGGTGGGGCGTGCCCAGCTATCGGAGGATATTCTGCCGGGAATGATTTTTATGCCCATGCACTGGAGCGACCAGTTTGCTTCTCTGGCCAGGGTCGGCTCGATGGTGAACCCGGATCGTGATCCTTATTCCGGGCAGCCGGAGTTCAAACATACGCCGGTAAAAATTTACCCCTGCAAACCGGCCTGGTATGGCTTTGTATTATCCCGCCGGCGCATTGATATGAAAGCCCAGAGCTACTGGAATCTCAATAAGGGCTTTGGCCTGTGGCGCTATGAAATTGCCGGTGATGAAGTGCCGGAGAACTGGGCAGCCCATGCCCGCAGCCTGCTGTGTGCCAACCAGAAAGATGTCTCATGGATGGAGTATTTTGACACGGCCCGACGCAGTTACCGTGCCGCAAGGCTGGAAGGTGAGCGGCTGGAGAGCTGTATTTTCATCGGCCCGGATCACCATCTGCCCAGCCGTGACTGGCTGATGGCGCTGTTTGACAAGGAAAGTCTCAGTGATCTGGAGCGCTCCTATTTATTATCCGGCCGCCCCGGTGATAATACGGAAGATGCAGGGCCAACGGTTTGTTCCTGTTTTGCGGTGGGCCGTAATACGCTAATTAATATGATTGAAAAGGATGGCCTGAAAACTGTGGAGGAGATTGGTGAATGTTGCCAGGCAGGAACCAATTGCGGTTCCTGTATTCCAGAGTTAAAAGCCTTGCTGGAGGGGCATTCAATATAGTGGCCTAAATTCGGTTAAAGCACCCTGGTTTGTCTATACTCGGGGATGCTTAAACCACCGGCGACTCAATTGAATCAGAACCCTGTCATTATAAAGTGTCTGGCATTACTTCTGCTCATTACTGTTACTATTTATAACAGCCCGGCGGATGCTAAAAAGTGTCTGTATATTAATTCTTATCATCCCGGTTATGAATGGAGTGATCGGCTGGCCAATGGACTCAGGCGAGAGCTTAAGGGGCGATGCGAATTAAAACAGTATCATATGGATACCAAGCGAAACACCAGCGAGCGATATAAAAAGCAGGCAGGCCTGACAGCCAGAAAACTGATACTGGACTGGAAGCCTGATGTGGTCATTGCTTCTGATGATAATGCTTCAAAGTATGTCATCAAGCCATACTTCAAAAACCATTCAATCCCCTTTGTCTTTTGTGGTATCAACTGGACAGTTGATGCCTATGGTTATCCCTATCGTAATGCAACCGGCATGGTTGAAGTTGCGCCCATTAAAGAGCTGTTTAACAAGGTCGAAAACATTATTGGCAAACCCGCATCGGTTTTTTATCTGGGCGTTAATGTTTTAACCGAAAGAAAAAATCTGGCGCGTTTTAAGATAGAGGCCAGGAAACGAAAAATTAAACTCACAAGTGGGCTTGCTAAAACATCATCTGAATGGCTGAAATATTATCAGCAGGCGCAGAATTATGATTTTGTTGTCATTGGTGGTAATGCTGGCCTGCAGGACTGGGATTATTCCTATATGTCCAGCCAGATAAAAAAACTGACTAAAAAATTAAGTGTCACCATCCAGGGCTGGATGGTTTCCTATGCCATCTTTGGTTTAACCAAAATTCCTGAAGAGCAGGGGGAGTGGGCGGCTAGAGTTGCCCTGTATATTCTTGATGGTGCTAATCCCGGCGATATACCCATCGTTTCAAATCGTAAATGGGATATATGGGTCAATGAACGCTTATTAAAAAGAACGGATATTGTTATTCCCCATTCAATCATTCGAAAAGCCAAAAAAGTACAATAATAAAAAAATATGAATCTTAAAAATAAATTACTGGTGTCTTCCGCCATTCTTGTTTTTTCATTAACAGCTATTGGCCTGTCTTTATTTATCGATTTTCAGCGCCTGAATACCGCGTTTAAAGAAGATGTTTCAGATGTTAATCGGGTGTTTATTCAGAAAATGTCCAGTATCGAAACGGTACTGACTTCTCTGACAGGCCTGCATCATGCAAGTGAAGATTTGAACCCGGCTGAACTGAGTAGTTTTTCATCCGAAATGTTAAAGGCTTATCCGTATATTGATAGCATTATGACAATGGAAAAGCTTGGGGATAATCAGCTGG
>JALTRC010000598.1 GCA_026998145.1 Gammaproteobacteria bacterium | reverse complement strand
ACTGCCATTGAAATGGTTAATGTACTGAAGAAGATTGATTAAGCATGTCATTGAGTCTGGCCAAGGGCCGCAGTAACGCCCGCAAGAAAGCCACCCAGGCCTTGTATCAGTGGTATATGTCGGGCAATGATTTGCAGGAAATCGAGGTACAGTTTCACGAAGCTCAGGATATGAGCAAGGTGGATCAGGATTATTTTCATCAGTTGCTTCATGAAGTGCCTGCCCAGATCAATACACTGGACGAAATTATCGGGGCTCATCTTGATCGAAAAATGGAAGAACTGGACCCGGTTGAAATGGCCGTTTTGCGACTTTCCACCTACGAGATGAAAAGTCGTCTGGATGTGCCTTATAAAGTGGTGATTGATGAAGGTATCCGGCTGGCCAAATTGTTTGGTGCAGATAAGAGTCATCATTATATTAATGGCGTACTGGATAAAGTGGCCCGAGAGTATCGGCAGCTTGAAATGAATCAGTAAGCAAAGGCCGGAAAAGATTTTAACCACAGAGGTCACAGAGATTTTTATTGTAACAATACAGAACTAAGCTTTTCTCTGTGTTCCCTGCGACCTCTGTGGTGAATCGCTTTTAAAGCGCTTATGTAAGTTAGTTAACTGGATTCAATGATAGTTGGTTTAAAAAGATTTAACCACAGAGGACACGGAGGTCACAGAGGTTTTTATTGTAACAATGCAGAACTAAGCTTTTCTCTGTGTCCCCTGTGACCTCTGTGGTGAATCGCTTTTAAAACGCTATGTAAGTTAGTTAACTGGATTCCCGACTTCGCGGGAATGACAGTTGGTTTAAAAAGATTTAACCACAGAGGACACGGAGGTCACAGAGATTTTTATTGTAACAATACAGAACTAAGCTTTTCTCTGTGTTCCCCTGTGACCTCTGTGGTGAATCGCTTTTATAACGCTTATGTAAGTTAGTTAACTGGATTCCCGACTTCGCGGGAATGACAGTTGGTTTAAAAAGATTTAACCACAGAGGACACGGAGGTCACAGAGGTTTTTATTGTAATAATACAGGACTAAGCTTTTCTCTGTGTTCCCCTGTGACCTCTGTGGTGAATTGCTTTTAAAACGCTTATGTAAGTTAGTTAACTGGATTCCCGCCTCGCGGGAATGACAGTTGGTTTCAAAAGATTTAACCACAGAGGACACGGAGGCCACAGAGAGGTTTTATTGTAACAACACAAAACCAGCGCTTTTCTCTGTGCCCTCTGTGGTTAATAGCTTTTAAAGCTTTTATATACATAAATACCTTTCCAGGAAACATAAAAACATCAATCATAAACAATCAAATCAAAATTCGTCAGGTTTATAAGCCGACACTTTTATACAGAAAATAGAATAGAAAACCGGATAACAGAATGTCGGAATTCAGCCTGATCGATCGTTTTTTTAAATCCATAACAGCGCAATACCCACAAACCCGGCGAGCAGATGTTGCTCTGGGCATTGGGGATGATTGTGCATTATTAAATATACCCGCCGGAAAACAATTAGCTGTTTCAACCGATACGCTGATTAGTGGTGTGCACTTTCCCGAACAAACTGCCCCGCAAGATATTGGATATAAATCCCTGGCGGTTAATCTAAGTGATCTGGCCGCCATGGGTGCAACACCAGCCTGGGTGAGCCTGGCCATTACCTTACCAGAACAAAATGAAAAATGGCTACAGGGTTTTGTCAGTGGCTTTGCTGAGTTATGTCAGCAATACCAGTTGCAGCTTATTGGTGGCGATACGACTCACGGCACCTTAAGTATTACAGTGCAGGTTTTTGGCTTTGTTGATAATGATTTAGCTTTGCGCCGTGACCAGGCTTGCGCAGGTGATGATATTTATGTGTCTGGCTGTATTGGTGATGGGGCTTTAGGCTTGCATCATATTTTAAATCATCAACAACAGCCTGAATCCTGTATACAACATTTAAATCGACCCACGGCTCGAGTTGAGCTGGGGCAGAAATTACTGGGTATAAGCCGTTGTGCCATTGATATTTCCGATGGCTTATTGTCTGATGTTGGGCATCTTACAGAGCAAAGCCAGCTGGCTGCTGTTATTGATGTGAGTCGTGTGCCTTTATCTGAGGATTTAAGTGCTTTTTATCAATACGGCATTGACTGGTCAGCTGTTCTTAATGGTGGTGATGATTATGAGCTGTGCTTTACCCTAAAGAGTGATCTGCGAAATCAAGTTGAAAATCTACAGCATGAGCTGGGTTTGAGCCTTACACGAATCGGTTATATAAAAGAGGGTAGTGGTGTGTATTGTGTTGATGAAAATGGCAGGGAGATGCCCATCAAGCCCGCCGGTTATAATCATTTTAAAGATAACTTATGAAATCAAATATTAAAATTCCAGCCCAATTATTAA
>JALTRC010000597.1 GCA_026998145.1 Gammaproteobacteria bacterium | reverse complement strand
GAGCCGGATTTCGGCGCCTCTGTGGTGATTATGCTCACGGCGTTGGGGATGATGTATTTAGGCGGCGTGCGCTTTAGCCAGTTTGTGGCCTTTATTGCCCTGTTCTCGGTGGCCGCCGCCTCACTGGTGGTTTTCTCTCCCTATCGGATGCAGCGCTTGACCACCTTTGTGAATCCCTGGGCCGATCCTTTTGACAGCGGCTTCCAGCTCACCCAGTCGCTGATTGCCATAGGTTCCGGCGGCTGGAGTGGCACGGGGCTGGGGGGCAGTGTACAAAAACTGTTTTATCTGCCGGAGGCCCATACGGACTTTCTGTTTGCCATTCTGGCAGAGGAGCTGGGGCTGCTGGGTGTGTTGCTGGTGATTGGATTATTCGCCGCCCTGTTTATTCGCGCTGCCATGATTGCCCGCAAGGCGGAGGAAAACGGTCATCAGTTTTCCGCCTATTTAGCTTATGGCATTGGCATCTGGTTGAGCCTGCAGGCCTTTATCAATATCGGCGTGAATATGGGAGTACTGCCAACCAAGGGGCTGACCCTGCCGCTGATGAGCTACGGGGGCAGTAGTCTGATAGTGGTATGCGGCGCCATCGGCCTGCTGCTGCGCATTGCCTATGAAAACAATACGGGTCAGGCGGTTGCCAAACAGCCGGGCCGCAAGGCGGCGAAGAAGTCTAAATCGGACCGCCGCGCCAAAATCCTTCAGGCCATGGAGGAAGCCGCATGATGCAGCCGGTAATGATTATGGCAGGTGGCACCGGCGGGCATGTGTATCCGGCGCTGGCGGTGGCCGATGAACTGCGCGCCAGAGGTGTGCCGGTGGTGTGGATGGGTACCCGCAAGGGTATAGAAGCCCGTCTGGTCCCCGCAGCCAATATTGAGATGGAATGGCTGGGGGTGAGTGGCCTGCGGGGTAAGGGGCTGATGACCCTGCTGGCCGCACCCGTCAAACTGCTGCACGCCTGCTATCAGGCCTGGCAGATTCTACGCCGGCGCCAGCCCTGCGCCGTGCTGGGCATGGGCGGTTTTGTGGCAGGCCCTGGGGGTTTGATGGCCCGCTTGATGGGCAAGCCCTTATTGATACATGAACAAAATGCCGTGCCCGGTTTAACCAATCGTCTGCTGGCAAAAATCGCCACCCAGGTGATGCAGGCTTTTCCCGGCAGCTTTAAACAGAAATCGGCCCATGTGGGCAATCCGGTACGCCGTGAAATTGCCGCACTGCCATCCCCCGAGCAGCGCATGAAAAACCGTGAAGGGGCGCTGCGCCTGCTGGTATTCGGTGGCAGTCTGGGTGCTGCCCACTTAAATGCTGTGGTGCCGGAAGCACTGGCGGGGCTGGATAAAAAAATCATTGTGCGCCACCAGTCCGGGGAAAAAAATCTAGAGCAGACTCAGTTGAACTATGCCAATGCAAAAGTGCAGGCCAAAGTCACGGCCTATATCGAGGATATGGCCGATGCCTATGGCTGGGCGGATATCGTGCTGTGTCGCGCTGGCGCCATGACCATTGCCGAGCTGGCCGCAGCCGGTGTGGCCTCGATTCTGGTGCCTTATCCCCATGCGGTGGATGACCATCAAACCGCCAATGCCCGCTATTTATCCGATCAGGATGCGGCGCTGCTGATGCCCCAGCATGAGCTGGATGCCAGTCGCTTGAGAGCATTGCTGGACGAGCTGGATCGCTCCCGCTGTTTGGGTATGGCCAATAGTGCGCGTCAGCTGGGAATGCCTGAATCCACCCGCATAGTGGCGGAATACTGTTGTCTGGCGGGAGGTGTGTCATGCTGATTGAAACCCATCCCATGCAGAAAATCCGCCGCATTCATTTTGTCGGCATAGGCGGCGTGGGCATGAACGGCATTGCCGAAGTGCTGCTGAATCTGGGCTATGAAGTCAGCGGCTCGGATCTGGGGGACAATGGGGCCACCCGGCGGCTGGCGGATCTGGGCGCGAAAATATTTAAAGGCCACGATGCCGCCAATATCGAGGGCGTGGAAGTGGTGGTGATTTCCACCGCCGTACCCGCCGATAACCCGGAAGTGGTGGCTGCCAGAGAAGCCCATATTCCGGTGATTCGCCGGGCGGAAATGCTGGCGGAAATCATGCGCTTTCGCTATGGCATTGCCATTGCGGGCACCCACGGCAAAACCACAACCACCAGTCTGGTGGCCAGTATTCTAACCGAAGGGCATCTGGACCCCACCTATGTGATTGGCGGCAAGCTCACTGCGGCGGCCACCAATGCCCGGCTGGGTGACAGCCGCTATCTGGTGGCGGAAGCGGATGAGTCGGATGCTTCCTTCCTGCTGCTGCAACCCATGCTGGCGGTGGTAACCAATATAGACGCGGATCATCTGGAAACTTACGGCGGGGATTTTGAACAGTACAAACAGGCCTTTGTAGATTTTCTTCACCATCTGCCTTTCTATGGCCACGCGGTGCTATGCCATGACGATCCTGTGGTGCGGGAAATACTGCCAAAGGTATCCCGTCCGGCGCTGACCTACGGCATGGATGAGCAGGCGGATATATGGGCGGACAATATCCGCTGTGACGGTATGCAGTGCGCCTTTGATGTGCATTTGCAAAATGGCGAGGTCATGCCGGTGACCCTGAATCTGCCCGGTCGCCACAATGTGCTCAATGCGCTGGCGGCCATTGGTGTGGCCATGATTCTGGGGGTGGACAAGACTGCCATACAAAATGCCCTGCAACAGTTTCAGGGGATTGGCCGCCGTATGCAGCAATACGGGGAGATCACCCTGGCCGATGGGCGCAGGATTCTGCTGGTGGATGATTATGGTCATCACCCCACGGAAGTGGCGGCGACACTGGCGGCGGCAAGAAATGGCTGGTCGGATCGGCGGCTGGTGGTGGCCTTCCAGCCTCACCGCTATACCCGTACCCGGGACTGCTTCGAGGATTTTTCCGAAGTGCTGGCAAAAACCGATGTGCTGGTGCTCAGCGAAGTCTATGCGGCCGGTGAAGAGGCTATTGCCGGAGCCGATGGTCGCGCCCTGAGCGGGGCGATTCGGGCGCGGGGCAAGGTGAATCCGATTTTTATTGATGATATTGAAAAGCTGCCGGAAGCCCTGCTGGATGTGTTGCAGGATGGGGATGTACTGTTGACTCTGGGAGCCGGCAGCATTGGCGCCATGGCTGCATCCCTGCCGGAAAAACTGGGGGCCGGACAATGATGGCGGCGCTGGATAACAATCGCCTGAGGGGTGAGCTGAAATTCAATGAACCCATGAGCCGTCACACCAGCTGGCGCATTGGCGGCCCGGCAGAAAGGTTTTTTACCCCGGCGGATCAGGATGATCTGGCCCTGTATTTAAGTGGCCTGCCGGCGGATGAGAATATCGTCTGGCTGGGTCTGGGCAGTAATTTGCTGGTGCGGGACGGGGGCATTAAAGGCTCGGTGGTCTCCTTAAAAGGCGCTCTGGCGGAAATACAGGCGCTGGAAAATAACCGGCTGGACGTGGGTGCCGGATGCAGTTGTGCAAAGCTGGCCCGTTATTGCAGTCGCAATAATCTGCTGGGTGGCGAGTTTTTTGCGGGCATCCCCGGCCTGCTGGGCGGCGCCCTGGCCATGAATGCAGGCGCATTCGGCGGCGAGACCTGGCAGCAGGTGGAGTCAGTGACCACCTTAAATCGGCAGGGCATCATTCAGCAGCGATTGCCCCATGAATTTGAAATCGGCTATCGCTCGGTAAAAGGCCCGGCAGATGAATTTTTTGTCTCGGCGGTTTTGCAGTTCAGCGCCGGTGACGGGGAGAAGGCGGCGGCAGAGATTCGCCAGCTGCTGGACAAGCGCGCCGCTTCCCAGCCCACCGGCCTGCCCAGCTGCGGCTCGGTATTTCGCAATCCCCAGGGGGATTATGCAGCGCGGCTAATCGAGGCCAGCGGTTTAAAAGGCCATGCCATTGGCGGCGCGGTGGTATCGGAAAAGCATGCCAATTTTATTATCAATACGGGGGATGCTAAAGCGGCGGATGTGGAGGCACTGATTGACCATATCCAGCAGACGGTAAAACAGCAGCAGGGGGTGGCGCTGCAAACCGAGGTGAAAATTGTTGGCGAGGTGGCCAATGACTGATTTTGGCAAGGTAGCGGTGCTGATGGGCGGCTGGTCAGCGGAGCGTGAAGTGTCCCTGAACAGTGGCCATGCGGTACTGGCAGCATTGCAATCTCAGGGCATAGATGCCGAGGGGATAGATGTGGACAGAAACATTGCCACACGACTGGATGGCTTTGACCGGGTATTTAATATTCTCCACGGCCGCGGCGGTGAAGACGGGGTGATTCAGGGGCTGCTGGATATTTTGCAGATTCCCTACACAGGCTCCGGGGTGATGGCATCGGCTCTGGCCATGGATAAATTATTGTGTAAGCAGTTATGGCAGGGCATAGGTCTGCCAACGCCGGCCTATCAGGTACTGGAATCGGAAGATGACTGCCAGCAGGCACTGGACAAACTGGGTCTGCCGCTGATGGTCAAGCCGGTGCTGGAAGGCTCCAGTATTGGCATGAGTAAGGTGCATCAGGCCGCTGATATGATCCCGGCCTGGCAGAAGGCCAGAGCCTGCGGCGGCTTTGTGATTGCCGAGGCTTTTATTGACGGTGAGGAGTACACCGCGGCGATTTTACATCAGCAGGTGCTGCCCATGATTCGCCTGCAAACGCCCCGGGATTTTTATGATTTTGAGGCCAAGTATGCGGCCAATGACACTTTATATCATTGTCCCTGCGGCCTGGATGACAACACGGAAAAGGCGCTGGGGGAGCTGGTGCTAAAGGCTTTTAACAGCATTCGTTTGAACAGTTGGGGACGGGTGGATTTTATGCTGGATAAACAGCAGCAGCCCTGGCTGATTGAAGTCAACACAGTGCCGGGCATGACCGATCACTCGCTGGTGCCCATGGCGGCCAGGCAGGCCGGAATGAGTTTTGAGCAGCTGGTGGTGGAGATTTTAAAGGGCAGTTTGTCATGATAATCGGACGGGATTTAAGCAAGCGCAAAGCGGCTAAAAAGCCGCGCAGAAAGTCGGGTCAGGCGGTGCGTATTGCCCCATCGGCAAAGGCCCGCTCCAGCCGCCAGTGGCTGGGGCAGACAAAAGCCCTGCTGGGCAATGTCTGGCTACACAGGGGCATGGGCCTGTTACTGGTGATGCTGGCCGCCGTCTGGGCGCAGCAGAAAATACAGACCAGCCAGTGGCTGCCCATTGAAAAGGTGCAGATAGAAGGGACTTTGCAGCATCTGTCGGCCGGGCAGTTACAGCAGCAGGCCATGGGGGTGATTGAAGGGGGCTTTTTCAGTGTGAATTTGCAGCAGCTGCGGGATCTATTGCAGCAGCAGCCCTGGGTGGAAAGTGTCGCTATTCGCCGTATCTGGCCGGACACCCTGGGGGTGATGGTGATTGAAAAAACGCCTGTGGCCTATTGGGGCAAGGATCAGTTATTGAGCACCCGGGCGGTGTTATTCAAGCCGGCCGTACTGCCGGAGGGGCTGCCCCTGCCACAGCTGGAGGGGCCGGAAGGCCAGCATGAAACCCTGTTCCGTGAGCTGGGGCGTATGCAGGCCTGGTTGATGCCCACGGGTATGCAAATACAGAAACTGCGTCTGGATGCCCGCCGCTCCTGGACGCTGGTGGTCAATGACGGGGTGGAAATCCGTCTGGGACGGAAAGAATACAACGCGCGACTGCAACGCTTTGCCCAGGTGTACCGGCAGCATTTGCAGAAGCAACAACATCTGATTCGACATATTGATATGCGCTATAGCAATGGTTTCGCCATAGCCTGGAAAGAGGCCTGAGGGCATGACTAAAAAAACTGATAAAAATCTGATTGTGGGACTGGATATCGGCACTTCAAAAGTGGTGGCGATAGTGGGGGAAATTACCTCGGATGGACAGGTGGAAATTATCGGCCTGGGCTCCCATCCATCCAGGGGGCTGAAAAAAGGCGTGGTGGTGAATATAGAATCCACCGTGCAATCCATACAGCGGGCGGTGGAAGAAGCCGAGCTGATGGCCGGTTGCCAGATCAACTCGGTGTATGCGGGCATTGCCGGTAGCCATATTAAAAGTATTAACTCCCACGGCATAGTGGCCATCAAGGATCGGGAAGTGAGTGATTCGGACCTGGACCGGGTAATCGATGCGGCCAGAGCCGTGGCCATTCCGGCGGATCAGCGCATTTTGCATATTCTGCCCCAGGAATTTGTGGTGGATGATCAGGAAGGTATCCGCGAGCCTATCGGTATGTCCGGTGTGCGTCTGGAAGCCAAGGTGCATCTGGTCACAGGTGCGGAAGGGGCGGCGCAGAATATCATCAAATGTGTTCGCCGCTGCGGCCTGGAAGTGGATGACATTATTCTGGAGCAGCTGGCTTCCAGCTATTCCATTTTGACTGACGATGAAAAAGAGCTGGGCGTGTGCATTGTGGATATTGGCGGCGGCACCACGGATATTGCCGTATTCACCGATGGCGCCATTCGTCACACGGCGGTGATTCCCATTGCCGGTGATCAGGTGACCAATGATATTGCGGTGGCGCTGCGCACACCCACCCAGTATGCGGATGAAATCAAGATTAAATATGCCTGCGCTCTGCGTCAGCTGGCCAACCCGGATGAAAGTATTGAAGTGCCCAGTGTCGGCGACCGGGCGCCGCGCCGCCTGTCCCGCCAGACACTGGCAGAGGTGGTAGAGCCTCGCTATGAAGAATTGCTGACTCTGGTGCAGGCGGAATTACGCCGCAGCGGTTTTGAAGACATTATTGCCGCCGGTATTGTGCTTACCGGCGGCAGCTCGAAAATGGAAGGGGTGATTGATCTGGCGGAAGAAATCTTCCATATGCCGGTCAGGCTCGGCTTTCCACAATACGTCAGCGGTTTGTCTGATGTGGTTAACAATCCAATTCACGCAACCGGCGTGGGACTGCTGCTCTATGGTGAGCAGCACCAGAATGCCGGTACTCGTTTTTTCTCGACAAATGGGGGGGCAAAAGGCATATGGGAACGTATGAAGAGCTGGTTCCAGGGCAACTTTTAGGGGTTGTGTGGGGTTCATCCATGAACGGGAAAAGGCTCAGATTAAATGAAAAAAGATGGCAGAAAAATAATCCGGTGGCGCAACTGATGGGCTGCTTTAAAACAGATATTAAGAATCAAAATGAGGAGACACACAATGTTTGAACTGATGGATTCAATAGCACAAGACGCGATAATCAAGGTCATTGGTGTGGGTGGCGGTGGCGGCAATGCGGTCACCCATATGGT
>JALTRC010000596.1 GCA_026998145.1 Gammaproteobacteria bacterium | reverse complement strand
GTGGGATATAGAGGTGAATAAGGGAGAGTTTCAGGATGCATTGTTAAATATGGTGATCAATGCAAGGGATGCTATGTCAGGTGCCGGTGAGTTATTAATTGAAACCTGCAATATTGTGGTCGATGAAGATGATGCCAGGCAAAATCTGGATTTAACACCCGGTGATTATGCACGCCTGAGTTTAAGTGATACGGGTCGTGGCATGGATAAAACAACATCTGAACATATTTTTGAGCCGTTTTTTACGACCAAACCAGTGGGTAAGGGTACGGGCCTGGGTATGTCGATGGTTTATGGTTTTTTGAAAAACTGTAATGGCTGCATAAAAATTTATTCAGAAACAGATCTGGGTACAAGGATTCATCTGTATTTTCCCCGTTCAACATCCAGTGAAAAAATCGAGCCAGTGGATAGCTTTATACAATCGCCACTGCCTGGAGGAAATGAATCCATATTAATTGTGGATGATGAAAAAGATCTGCTGGAACTGGCCGAAAAGTATCTAACAGATCAGGGATATAAAACCTTTACAGCAGGAAATGGCGCTGAGGCTATCGAGGTGTTTCAATCAGCCGGGCATATTGATTTATTATTCAGCGATGTGGTGATGCCAGGCAAATTAAATGGCTATGAACTGGCACAGGAATTAAGTTGCCAGCAAGCTTCATTGAAAATATTATTAACTTCTGGTTTTACGACTCAGATGATTGCCGGTAAGGATCTGCCTGGTTTGTCGGTGAGTTTACTTAATAAACCTTATCGTAAGGCCGATTTGCTTAAACGTATACGAGAAATACTGGACACGAAAAATATGTCTCCATCAACAAGCCAATTACAGAATGCAAAAAAATCCCTGTCAGAATGTCGGGTTCTGGTTGTTGATGATGATGAAGATGTGCGGGATCTGTATCAGATTAATTTAAAGCGAAGCGGCTGCCATGTGCTGCTGGCGGAAAATGGCAAAGAGGCGGTAAGCTGCTATCAGCAGGCATTAAATGATAATCAGAATATTGATATTGTTATTCTTGATCTGAACCTTGGCATGGGTTCAGGGGGTGTTGAAATTGCGGCTGAGATTCGCCGTATTGACCCGCATACGCGCATCATTGTATCCAGCGGCAATGATGAAAGTGATGTGATGAAAAACTATCGCAGTCACGGCTTTGATGCGGCGCTGAAAAAAGATTTCCGGCCTGCAAATATAAAACAGCTTATAGAGTCTTTACTGGAAACAGCAGCCTGCTAGTACGCCCGCTTATAATGATTGAGCGGTTTCTTCCTGCTCCCCATGCTGGTTTACCGACTGTAATAATATCTCTGTCAGCTTCTGGGTATTGATGGGTTTACTTAAGCAGGCTTCCGCTCCCGCCTTCAGTATGCGTTCAATATTTTCAGGGGTTGAAAATCCCGTCATGGCGATAATGCGAATATTTTTTGTGGCCGGATTATTTTTAATACGCTGGCATACGGCATAGCCATCCATGCCCGGCATAATCAGATCCAGTAAAACCAGTTCAGGTTTCATTTCATAAATCAGCTGCCCCGCTTCAAAGCCATCATAAGCAATGGCGGTATTAATGTCCTTACCCATCAGGTGAATGTATTCTGAGAGAAACTCCGCATGTTCTTCATTATCATCAACAATCAGCACAGATAATGTGGGGGCAGGTTTATTCATGTGCTGATTAACAAAATTATCAATATCTTCCTGGCGGAAGCGCCTGTGGCCACCGGGTGTCAGAGTAAAAGGCAGCTTGTTTTCCTGCGCCCAGAGACGAATAGTAACCGGGGCCACACCCAGCTGCGCAGCGACTTCCTTGGGGGTGAGCAATGTATTGGGAGGTGTTTGAGTGGGTGGTGTCATCGGGTCAGGTCCTTTATATAGCGTAATTAGCGATTAAATCGATAATATCGATATTATGGCCGTTTGTATTGATATATCTCAATATATGGGGCTATTCTCAGTGACTCGCGTGCTGCGGCATTCAGCATTGAATAATACTGATGGGTATCTTTATGAAATATAAGGGATTATTTTTAGATAGTGAGCCACGTTAAGAAACGGGGTTTATTTGTGAAACTGACGATACGCGCAGATGGCGTACCGTCATGCCGGTGTTTTGAAGGCATTAATCCTGTTTTGTCAGTTTAGCCTTATCGATAATGACTTCATATACATAACCATAGCCAAAGTCCTTATCTTTGAGGAGTTGACCTTCTACGGTGATAATATCACCCAGGGCAGCCGTATCATCTGTGGTAATTGTCAGATCCTGCTGGCCGCTATGATCCCGAATGTGTAGCCAGTTTTTGCCCATTACATCGGCGGTAAACTTACTCACCTGACCTCTAACCCGAATATTTTTGCCTGCCAGCTTGTCTTTATTGCTTAAAATCT
>JALTRC010000595.1 GCA_026998145.1 Gammaproteobacteria bacterium | reverse complement strand
GAAACATTACTTCTTATCAATATCTAATTTAACTTCACGTTCAGCTTCTTCCTTTAGCACATAAGCAGGCTTGGCCTGTTGACGCTCTCTTTTCTGACGTTTTTTAATAGCGACCGGGCAGTTATATTCATCGGAATACACAACCTGACAATGCAGACAGTACAGACATTCATTTACATTGATATTGCCTTCCGGATGTATGGACTGAACCATACACTCATTAGCACAACGCTGACAGGGTGAGCCGCATTCCTTGTAACGCTTAAGCCAGGAAAACATACGCATACGACCCGGAATGGCCAGCGCTGCCCCTAGCGGGCAAATATAACGACAGTAAAAACGCTCAATAAATAATCCCGGAATTAACACCGCGACAGCAAACAGCACAAACGGCCATTCCCGTACAAACTTTAATACGATTGCAGTTTTAAATGGCTCCACTTCCGCCAGCTTTTCCGCCCAGCCAAGAGAATGGAAAGACAGACCAAATAAACCCAGGAAAATAATGTACTTCAGCGCCCATAAACGTTCATGGGCAAACCATGGCACAGTAATTTGTTTAATGTGGAAAAACTTTGCAATACGGTTCAGTAATTCCTGTAAAGATCCAAACGGACACAACCAGCCACAATAGGGACCGCGTCCCCAGAAAAGCAACGCGGCTGCAACCGAGCTCCATAAAATAAAGATCAGCGGCTCCATCAGGAAATAATCCCAGTTAAAGCCGCTCACCAGTGCATTAAACATGGCCAGAATATTTACCACGGATAATTGCGCATTAAAGTACCAGCCAATAACAAACAGGGTATAAATCAGAAAGCCGATGCGTACACGGTCGGTGAGTTTGGGGCGCTTAACCAGCCAGTCCTGGAAAAAGAAGATCATGGTCAGCACCAGTAATCCCAGCCCCAGCACAATGATCTCAGGAGTTTTCAACTGCCACATTTTTTTCCAGATAGCCGTTGTCTTTTTAGATAAAGACGAATGACTTGCAGAGGCCTCTTTTGGCTCGGTAAATTTCAGATATTTTTTAGGTGTATGGTATTTAAGCTCATAGGTTAAAAAGACTTTTTTGGTCGGGCCAATATTACGACTCACCAGCAGCTTTAAGGTCCAGGGTTTTGCGGCATTAAATTTAAGCGCAGCCGGAATAATAAACAGATCGACATCTTTCAGATCAGGCGCACCTTTGGCAGCCAGATGACGCAAACGCTTATGATAACGATCATGGAATCGAACAGACACATCGCCCTGTATAATCTGGAAGCGGTCAAAAATACCACCGCGCACATAACCAGAACCCTTAAATGAAAAACGCCCATCACCGGCCAGCAAAAGCGCCTGCTCCCCCGGCTTGAGCTTTTTCTTCAGGTTCTTATATTCATTTTCGCCCAGCAGGCTGCGGCCAATACTGGGCACAGAAACCATAGCCCCATACAGTTCAATAAATACGTCTTTATCATCTCCCTGCTCAGGAAAATTGCCCGCCGCAGGCGTATCGGATTCAGCAAAGGCCTTGTTGATCTCGCCCAGGGTGATTTTCAGCTCTTTTACCGAACCTTCTTTAAGCAGGGTCTGCCAGTCTTCCACTACATTAATATCTGGGTTAATGGAAGCAATCGGGCCACTGGCCTTTTTCTCAGCCTTAAGGCCGGCCAAACCATACTGTCGCGCTACTTTGATCGCGCCCCGCAGGATAGTGTCATCCATCACCATCACAGTGACCGTTGCACCAGACACCACATCAATCTTATGATCCTGAGTCCCCGCAACCAGCTTGCCGACATCCATGCCCTCATAATCTTTGAGTACCGCCTTAATACGAGACTCAGGAATCCCCACCAGCACAATGGGTTCGTGATGCTCAACCAGCAGCACTTTCCTGATAACTCCCTGCATATCTATGGCAACCAGCTGATGAATAGGCTTGCCTGAATAGCCGGTAGTGTTAACAAAATCCGAGGTTAAAAAGACAAAGCCAATCTGCTTGCCGCTTTTGTAAACCGGAGCAATCGGCGGCTTACCCTCTGGCGCACCGATTTTATCAGCACCCGGATAGATTTTGCTAAGGCTGATGCTATCTAGAAAATGGGGGAGAACGGAATCTGCACGGGCAAAGCCGGAGAACATGGGCTGCATTAACAACAGCAGTAAAAACATATAGTTAGTAAGGTTTCTTTTCATACTCAATACTTTGTTAACCAACGAAACACATTGGAATGACACGAGTGCATTCATGAGGCGTGAGTATGTGTGTCATATCACACAGCTGCCTTGACACATATCAAGTGCTGCTTAATAAGCATCATGAAATATTTTTCCGGGCGGATAAAAGCCCGGCATTTAATGACTCGGTATAATATAGACGCTTTATTTAAAGACGGGATATTAAATACCCACAAA
>JALTRC010000594.1 GCA_026998145.1 Gammaproteobacteria bacterium | reverse complement strand
TAATAAGCAGGGCATGACTGGTCATGCCAATATAGGGCTTCAGGGCTTTTTCATGCATGGCATGTCCAACCACCACACATTCAAGATGCTGGCTTAAAAAATCCCGTTGCTGCCAGAAAAGTTCATGCCAGTGATGCTGGCGGATAAGTTCAAACAGGGCTGCATCGTCAGTAACCAGCACACAGCCACATTCATCAAACAGGGTAATGGCATTTTCCAGCGGGCTGCGATTGCTGCCCACAGGGCGTTTTTTTGCAGCATGAAAATGTAACTGGTTAAGGGCTTTTTTGGTTTCGGGAAACTGCAACCAGATCATGGCATTAAAAAAGTCATGCCAGTTTTCTGTGCGGGTTTGCAGTTCCCCCTTAAGATAAATGCGTGGCTCGTAGTGTTCTTCAAATGATTTGGGGGCGGCGCCCTGTGGAACAGGTTTTATGGTTAATTTTTGCTGGATAAACAGGCTTTCCAGTTCAGCCAGATTCGGCCAGTTTTTTGACTGGCTGAAGCTTTCGGCAATGGCTCGAATGGAATCAAATACCGGTGATGTATTAAAAAATTCGGGATTCCAGATATCAGACATGGTTAAGGTTTAAGCTGGCTTGCGGGAAAAGTAAAATCAGCACGCTCGATTTTTTTCTGCCGTGGGGCTATTTTCCAGGCGTGACCATAAATCACTTCATAGCTGGCAGGCAGATAGTCGCCGTTTCTGAAGCTTTCGTAGGCATCAATCACCGACTGAAACTGCCGCGGTGTTATCAGCCCCTTGCGTGAACGGTTCAACGGGGTATTGGCGCCAATATTTTTCAGATCATCCATCACCATGCGAGCCGTGGAGTATTGCAGGGTCATCAGGTCTGCATCCATAACAGGCTCCGCCAGGCCGCATTCCATGAGCGCATCCCCCAGATCATGCATATCGACAAATTGATTCACATGGGCGTCATTGTCCAGTTGTGACCAGCTGTGACGCAGCTCTTTTAAGGTATCCGGCCCGAAGCTGGAAAACATCAAGAGACCACCGGGTTTTAAAATGCGTTTGAACTCGGCAAACACAGCTGGCGCATGGCACCATTGCAGCATTAAATTGGAAAAAATCAGATCCACCGACTCATCGGCAATGGGCAGTTTTTCTGCATCGGCGCAAATCAATTTAGGCTTGCGTAACCAGCTACCTTTGCGGCGGCTTTGCTCCAGCATGGGCAGGGATAAATCCAGAGCAAATACCTGTGCCGATTTATATCGCTGCATCAGCCCCTGCATACCCCAGCCGGTGCCTGTGCCCACATCCAGAATGTTCTGTGGTTTAAGGCTGACCAGGTCCAGCCGCTCCAGCATGCGTTTGCACACTTCCTGTTGCAGTATGGCTGATGATTCATACTGGCTGGCTTTGGCATCAAAGTGTTGTTGAATACGGCGCTTTTCCAACTGGCTCATGATTGTGTTTTTGCCTGTAAGAAACTGACCAGTTGCTGGCTAAAGGCTTCCGGGTGGGAGAGAAACGGCGCATGGGCGGCCTGCTCAAAAATATGGCTTTGCACCTGTGGCGCCAGCTGTTGCAGTTCATCTGCTACACAGGATTTAACCAGCGTGTCCTGTTTGCCCAGCAGCCAGAGGGTCGGCATTTTCAGATTTTTGAGCTGCGCTCGCAGATCGGTTTGCTGCAATATTTCAAGGCCGCTGTTAAGAGCCTGGGAGGAAGCTGCCGGTTGCTGTTGCATAATGTGTCGCAGTTGTTTGAGCAGAGGCCGGGCGTTTGCCGAGCCTTTTATCTGCAATGCCAGAAAGCGTTGGATTGTACCGGAAAAATCCGTTTGCAGGGCGGCTTCAAACTGTTCAAAAATCATATTGTCGATACCGCATGGCCAGTCATGGCGGCGGGTAAAGCAGGGGGAGCTAGAAACCTGCACCATGGCGCAGACTTTGTCCGGATGCTTTAGTGCCAGCTGGCACAGGGCAAGTCCGCCCAGCGACCAGCCAATCCATACCGCGCTGCCGCTTATTTGCTGTTGCAGAGATTGCAGCAAGTCATCCATGCTTTCAAGGGGCTGCTGAACCTGCTCCCCATGGCCGGGCAGATCGATGCACTGTGCTTCAATCCAGTCGGGCAGGTGGGGCAGCAAAGGCTGCCAGATTTGCCGATTCATGCCCCAGCCATGAACAAAAATACATTTTATTTTAGTTGCCGCCATTTTCGTGATAAGTTCCGCTCTCTATTGGCATACACAAGATGATTCGTGGATACATTACAGCAGCCCATTATACTCATTTCCTTATTTGCCCTGTTCGGCTATTTGCTGGGCTCGGTATCAACCGCCATTGTGACCTGTAAATTAATGGGCCTGCCCGACCCTCGCAGCAGCGGATCCAGAAACCCCGGCGCCACCAATGTGCTGCGGGTGGGCGGTA
>JALTRC010000593.1 GCA_026998145.1 Gammaproteobacteria bacterium | reverse complement strand
AGGCATTTTAGCATTATTCCGTGAAGGTTTCATGGCATTGGCCAAAAGCCGTAGGCCGGCAGTAAAAAGCCCGGCGGAAACCGGGCTGTGGGTGTGTTGGGATCGTCTCAGGCGAGCCTGGCATTGAGTAATTGCCAGTTCTTTTTCTGCTCATCCAGCGCCTTTTTCAGCTCCGCATAGCTTTGTGCCAGTGAAGAGTTGTCGTAATTGTCCCGCATGGCCTGTTTCTGGCTTTCCAGCCACTGTTTGCGTGTCTGATAAAAGTCGTTAATCTTCTCAATCAGCAGGTCATACTCCTGTTGCAGGCGCTGCATCATAATATCCGCATCCGGCAGTCTGGAGAGCTTGTGGATGCTGTTTTTCAGCTGAGTACGGGCCACTGACTTTTCAATGAGCAGCTCCGGTGTTTTACGCAGCTTGCTGGCCAGCCTCAGCCATTGCATGGATTTAATTAACCATTTGGTCGGGTCATATTGCCACCAGTGGATACCATTACGGTAATCACTCTGGAAGGCGTGGTGAAAATTATGATAGCCCTCACCAAAGGTTAAAAAGGCCAGAATGCCATTATCCCGAGCGGTATTCTTATCGGAATAGGGCTGGCTACCCCAGATGTGCGCCAGTGAGTTAATAAAGAAAGTCAGGTGATGGCTGATAACCAGACGCAGCACGCCTGCTAACAGCATCATGCCGATAATATTACCGGTGATGACGCCCAGCAGAATCGGGATGCCAAAGTTCAGGCCCAGGGTTAATGCCAGATAATGACGGTGCTGCCACATCACAACAGGGTCTTTTTTCAGGTCAGCTGCATTGCTGTATTCAGGGTTTTCGTTGGTTTTGTAATCACGGATCATCCAGCCAATATGGGAATACCAGAAGCCTTTTTTGGCCGAATAAGGGTCTTTTTCATTGTCATCCACATGCAGATGGTGCATGCGATGATCGGATGCCCAGTGCAAAATACTGTTCTGTACTGCATAGGCGCCGCCTAGAGCGAATATAAAGCGTAAAACGGGATGCGCCTGATAGGCGCGATGTGACCACAGGCGATGGTAACCGGCGGTAATCGACAGCTCGCAAAAGGCAACGCCCAGCACGGTGGCCAGTACCTGGGCAGGCGTAAAGCCGATAGTA
This sequence comes from Gammaproteobacteria bacterium, assembly GCA_026998145.1. Taxonomy (GTDB): domain Bacteria; phylum Pseudomonadota; class Gammaproteobacteria; order SZUA-229; family SZUA-229; genus JALTRC01. Next base: position 6,212 of record JALTRC010000593.1, on the reverse strand, counting down.
AAAGCATAGAGCGGCACGCCGATCAGGGCAATAAGCCCGGTGATGCTGAACACCAGAAGGTTCAGCCAGATAATTTCAGGTTTTTTCATAACAAACTCGCATATTGCATAACTGCGTACAAGTGTATGCTTAAAATATCTTTTTGTATACGGAAATCCTGTATTTATTTGAAACAAGATATATACGAGTGTACCGGTGTTTGAGTCCGTGCTAGGATGCGCCATTGCAAATTAATGGCAGAGAACCAGCTTTTACTGGGTTTTTGTGTATCAGCTAAAGCGTTTAAAGGATGAGAGCCTGCCAGACAAAATGGCTTTAACAATATATTTATGAGCAGCCGCCACAAACAAAAAGAAAAAACTCGCCGGGCAATTATTGAAGCTGCGCTTTATCTGCTTAGTCAGGAGCGCAGCTATTCCAGCCTGAGTCTGCGGGAAGTTACCCGGGCCGCCGGCATTGCACCCATGAGTTTTTATCGCCACTTTGAAGATATGGAAGAGCTGGGGCTGGTACTGGTGGATGAGGCTGGCGTCACCCTGCGACAGCTGATGCGAAAGGCGCGTCAACGTATCCAAAAAACAGGCAGTGTGATTAGTACCTCAGTGCAAACCTTTATGGAGTTTATATCCGATAACCCGGATGTCTTTCGCTTGCTATTGCGAGAGCGAACCGGCACCTCGGCAGCCTTTCGCAAGGCCGTATCCCGTGAAATCCAGTTTTTTGTGGTAGAGCTGGCCGATTATATTCAGCAACAGCAAGGCTACCCGGAACAGGCTGCCAGAATACAGGCCGAGGCGATGGTATTACTGGTATTTCATGCCGGTGCCGAAGCTCTGGATTGCAGCCGCAGCGAGCGTGAAGCCTTAACGGAAAAAGCTATTATGCAGCTACGCTTTGTGGCCAGAGGGGCGGATGCTTTTCTGGGCGTTAGTCGTTAGTCGTTAGTCGTTAGTCGTTAGTCGTTTTCTTCGATTCTTGTTTTATTCAAAAATTCAACTACATTTTTAACTGGTATTTATCCCTCAGTGGATAGGTCAGTCAAAATATTCAGGGATTTTTTGAGCACCCCGGGAGTTTCTCGCTCAGTATTTTTATTTTTTATGTTTGATATGGAGACAGTTTAATGAAACTGAAACAAGCTTCAAAATTGGTGGCGGGAATCGGCCTGGCACTGGGTTTTATGCAGGCGAGCGCGGCCAGTGATATAAAGTGGAATGGTTATTTAAATGCCATTGGCTCTATTACTAATTCCGAAACCGAGTATGCGGGTGATGTCAATGAGAACTCGACATTCAGCAGTACCAATTTTGGTCTGACGGCAACCAAACGTATTAATTCAAAGCTGAGTGTTGCAGGGCAGCTTCATGGTCAGGGAGAAGGTTTTGGTTTTGACTGGGGCTATGTCAACTATCGCATGAGTGATTCTCTTACCGCTAAGGCGGGTAAAATCAAATATCCGGGAAATCTGTATTCAGAAACCGAAGATATTGGCGTGAGCTATCCCTGGGCGAAATTACCTGAGTCTGTTTATGGTGAAGATGCGGGTACTGCATTTGAAGCCTATACGGGTGCTGGCCTGGCCTATACGGGTGGTGATGAAACTGAAATGGGTGCAGAGTTTTATATGGGTGAAACTTCTGGTGCGGACAGTAACCACAAGCGCATGCTGGGCATGGTATTAAGCGCTACCACCGATGAGATTCGTGCCCAGATATCAGTAAATAGTTCCTTAATGGAATTTGAGCAAGCACCAGTGCCTGGAAGTACTGAGGCGTTAATGGACGGTAAAAATATGACCATTATAAGTGCGGGCCTGAGAGCTGAATATGATATTGCCACTCTTTATGCGGAATATGGCAAAACGACTATGTCCGGCTTGCCGCAAATGGATAGAGAAGGCTGGTATGTCAGTCTTTCCCATTCCATGGATGAATGGACGCCTTATTTTACCTATCAATCTTATGAAAGAAAAATGGATGGGGCTGAAGAAACCAGTATGACATTGGGTGTGAACAAACCGCTTGATACGTCCACCGTATTAAAAATGGAGCTACAGCAAATTGAGCCAACCAATGGTGGCTTCTTTGAGGCGCAGCCGGCAGATGACACTGTTAGTGTTGTGAATGTGTCATTGAATATGGTTTTTTAAGGGGTGCTAAAGATGAAAAATTTAATATTTAAGTTATTGACTGTTGCGACGTTATTACTGGCAAGCAGTTTGTTAAATGCAGCCACAGTTGTGATTGTAAATAGTGGTAACCCGGATGCATCTATTAGTAAAAAAGTAGCTAAAAAAATCTTTATGGGCAAGGCATCCAGCACAGGTAGTGCTGAAGTTATACCGGTAGATCAGGATGAAGGTTCGGCTGTGCGAGATGACTTTTATAAAAAAGCAGCCAATAAGGCGGCGGATAAAATGAAAAGCTACTGGTCAAAAATGATCTTCTCCGGCAAGGCGGTACCGCCGGAAGTCAAGGGTGATGATGCGGCCGTGGTGGACTGGGTGGCTAAGCATAAGGATGCCATTGGCTATGTGGACAAGAGTGCAGTTAATGGCTCAGTTAAGGTGGTGCTGGAGCTGCCTTAATCCATGCACATAGTGCCGGCCGAGAGCCGGCATTTTTTCCCCAGGAATAAATAGAAAAAAGCAGGTGTATTATGAACTGGTTTAACTCAGTCTCTATCCGTTACAAAATTCTGACCATTGTTGTGCTTGCCGTTTTAGGTTTTACTGTCAGCCTGGTATATAACTATCAGGTTACCAGCGCCAATAATGCCAGGCTGGATAATGTTAGCGATGTGTATTTTCCAACGCTGAAACGTACCGCTGCCAATGTGGTGTTGCTGGATAAAGTGAAGGAAGCATTAAATGCTGCCGGTAGCAGTGAGGAAATGGATTTTGTGGATGATGCAGATGAGCTGGTAAAAAAAATGTACAGCCAGTTTGATGAAATTATCGCTATTGATAGCACGGTAAAGGAAGGTGTAGAAAACCTTAAAGACCTGTTAAAAAAATATTACGCAACAGCACGTGATTTAACTGTGAAAATGGTTGAAGAAAATCTGGATGCAAAACAGGCGGCAGTGGAAGCCAAAACCATGCAGCAGCAGCTCAAGCGTTTAAGTCATACCCTGAATGCATTTCGTTCGGCTAGCTATGATCGCTTTGTGAGTAGTCTGGAGGAAACCAAAAAAGCGTCATCCAGGGCTTTGCAGGTGGGGCTGATTATCAGTGTGGTGGTGGCCATAGTGGTGGCATTGGTGGGGTACTTTATTAGTACGGTTGTAGTATCCAATATTTCCCGGGTCACTCGTTCTTTGAGGGATATGGAGAAAGGTGAGGGAGATTTAAGTCAGCGTATTGAGCTTACCGGCAATGACGAGCTGGGTGAGCTGGTAACAGCGTTTAATGGTTTTGTTGAAAAACTGCAGGGCATTATCGGCCATATTATGGGTTCAACGGCGCAGTTGGCTTCGGCTGCCGAGGAAATGGCTGCGGTATCAGAAAGCAGTACCCGTAGTAGTGCGCAACAACAGAGTGAAGTGAGTCAGGTGGCTACAGCCATGAATGAAATGGCGGCCACGGTGCAGGAGGTTTCCCGTAATGCAGCTCATGCGGCTGATGCGGCTCAGGATGCCAGCAGCCAGGCCAATGATGGCTTAAAGGTGGTGGATCTGACCATTAGCAGTATTAACAGTCTGGCAAATGCGGTGGAAGAGGCATCAGAGGTTATCAATCAGTTGGAAAATGATACGGGCAATATCGGCGTGGTGCTGGAAGTGATTCGCGGTATTTCCGAGCAAACCAATCTGCTGGCCTTAAATGCGGCGATTGAAGCGGCCCGTGCCGGTGAGCAGGGACGAGGCTTTGCGGTGGTGGCCGATGAGGTACGTACCCTGGCCAGCCGAACCCAGGAATCCACGCTGGAAATCCAGAATATGATTGAAAAACTGCAGTCAGGTGCAAGCCAGGCGGTAGAGGTTATGGAAACCGGTCGTGAGCAGGCGGATAAGAGTGTGGGGCATGCTCGTCAGGCGGGTGAATCTTTAGGTGGCATCACCCAGGCAGTTGTTTCTATCAGTGATATGAATGCACAGATCGCCACGGCTTCCGAGGAGCAGACAGCGGTTGCAGAAGAGATTAACCAGAATATTGTCAATATTAGTCAGCTGGGTGAAGATGCGGTGTCCAGTGCGCAGCAGACCTCTGCCGCATCAGAAGAGCTGGCGCGGCTTTCCAGTGAATTGCAGGGGCTGGTAGGTCAGTTCAAGGTGTAGGCGGGTTATAAAAAGTAGCTCGGGTTACGTTTTTTAACCCGAGGAAGGTTTCTAAAAATCTAGGAACCCTCTATTTCACTGCCTCCCCCACACACGTAAACGGGGGTCCCGCCTAAAGTCTAAGCTATCAATTAAATAACGGGATTGCCGCCTGCGCGGCAATGACAGGGCACTGGAGTTCCATTCGTCTGGTTTGCAGGTGTCGGATCGTTTAGCCTGAAATCAATATCCTGGCTGAATTTAAAACTCCAATAAAAAACCCGCAGCAGGCGGGTTTTTTATTGGCTGGTTCAGTTGCGTGTTTAAGAGAAGTAAGCGCTATTAATCCACATATGAACCAGAATACTGGCCGCATAACCTAGAGCAATGGCCGGCATCCATTTTAAGTGACCAAAGAACGTGTATTTACCCTGAGCCATCCCCATCAGGGCAACGCCGGCAGCGGAGCCAATGGATAGCAGGCTGCCGCCGACACCAGCGGTTAAGGTAACCAGCAACCACTGGCCTGTGGACATATCCGGGTTCATGGTCAGCACCGCAAACATTACCGGAATATTATCCACAATGGCGGACAATAAGCCCACGGTGACATTTGCGGTGGTGGCGCCCCACTGGTGATACATGACATCTGAGGCCAGACTCAGGTAGCCAATAAAACCCAGGCCGCCAACACAGAGTACAACTCCGTAAAAGAATAATAAGGTATCCCACTCGGCGCGAGCGACTTTTTGAAAGACATCAAAGGCCTGAATATCGCCCATGTGCTGTGCCGTGCTATCTGCTGCGGCATTCCTTTTGTGGGTTTTCTTCAGGTAATAGCCAAAAAATTGCAGAAAGGACAGGCCGGTCAGCATGCCGATAACCGGTGGCATATGCAGAAAGTTATGGAAACTTACCGCAGTGGCAATGGTAATCAGGAATAATGCAACAATGCGTTTTGCGCCCCGCTTCATATGCTCTTTTTCATCGGCAGCAGAAGGGTTTTCGTTGGGAATGGCGAAATGCATAATGGCGGCGGGAACAACAAAGTTAACAACGGCAGGGATAAACAGGGCGAAGAAAGTGGAGAAGCCGACGATGCCTTTCTGCCACACCATTAAAGTGGTGATGTCACCGAATGGGCTAAAGGCGCCACCTGCATTGGCCGCTACCACAATATTGATACAGGCCAGTGACACAAATTTCACATTGGGGCCACCAACGGCCAGTACCACGGCGCACATTAGCAGGGCGGTGGTCAGGTTGTCGGCTACCGGTGAAATAAAGAAGGCCAGGGTGCCGGTCATCCAGAATAGCTGGCGAAAGCTGAAGCCTTTGGCAACCAGCCAGGAGCGCAGGGCATCAAATACCTTGCGTTCATCCATGGCATTGATATAGGTCATGGCCACCAGCAGGAAGAGCATCAGCTCGGCATATTCCAGCAGGTTGTGGCGAACCGCTTCTTCTGCCTGATGGTTCATGCCGTTGCTGACATACACATAGGCGATCATGGCCCAGATAATGCCGGCGGCCAGAATGACCGGTTTGGATTTGCGTAGATGGGTAAACTCTTCGGCCATGACAAAAACATAGGCCAGAGCAAAAATAATCAGTGAGAGATAACCGACGGTATGGCCGGTGAGATCCAGCCTTTCACTGCCACCGCCGGAAGCGAATGCCAGTCCGGGAATCAGGAGCAAAGAAAGCAGGCTTGCAATTTTTTTAAAATTCACGTGGACGTTCCTGTTAGTTTTATTTTTATGTCAAAGGAGTATATACACAAATGAAAGGCTTTGTGAATGTTGCAGGATTTCGCTGCTGAGGGTGCTATTTTTTAAAAAACAGATCCCATACGCCGTGGCCCAGACGTTGCCCCCGTTGTTCGAATTTTGTTAACGGACGTTCTGCCGGGCGGGGCACAAAATCATTGTGCTCAGATAGATTGCTAAGTGTTG
>JALTRC010000592.1 GCA_026998145.1 Gammaproteobacteria bacterium | reverse complement strand
TATTATTCTGCTGGCGCTTACTGCCCAGCCACTGGCATATGCTTCCGGCGATCACGATGAAGCCACGCACACAGAAGAAGCCGGCCATGACGAACACGGCGCAGAAGGTCACGGCGGCCACGAAGAAAAAGGCCACGGTGATGGCACCGTTAGCTTATCCCCGGAACAGATGAAAATGGCCGATATACAGGTCACAACACTGCAACTGCAAACCGTAGCCGCCAGTATTCACGCCGCCGGTGAAGTCAAGCTCAATGCCTATCGCACCATAGAAGTCACGCCCCGCATTGCCGCCCAGGTCATTGCCCGTCATGCCCGACTGGGGGATGAAGTGAATAAAGGCCAGCCACTGGTCACCCTTTCCAGTGTGGAAATGGCCGAAGCCCAGGGCCAGTTGCAGGTCAGCTACCGGGAATGGCAGCGGGTTAAAAAACTGGGCCGCAAGGTAGTTTCTGCCCGCCGCTATACCCAGGCCCGGGTTAACTGGGATCAGGCCCGCGCACGGGCGCTGGCCTATGGCATGTCGGAGCAGGAAATTAAGGCCATGCTCAATGAAAAACGCATTGCCGATGGTCGCTTCCAGCTGGTTGCCCAGCAGGCCGGCCGGGTACTTCACGATAACTTTATTGTGGGTCAGCGGGTGGAACCGGGCTATGAGCTAATGACCATTGCCGATGAATCGGTGATGTGGGTAGAGGCCCGCCTGACGCCCAATGATGCGCTACTGATTAAACCGGGCAATGCAGCACGGGTCATTATCGGCAGGCACAATCTGGCCGCCAAAGTCAGCCAGCTTAACCATGCACTGGATGAAACCACCCGCACCCTGGCAGTCCGCCTGGAGGTTGAAAACCCAGATGACATTCTGCATCCGGGTATGTTTGTGGAAACCGTCATTCAGTCCAGCAACACCCAACGCGCCCTGGTACTGCCGGAAGCGGCAGTACTGCGCAGCCCGGATGGCGACTGGCAGATTATGGTAGAACAGGACGAGCCGGGTGAATTCAAGCCGGTGGAAGTGGAGCTATTGCAGCTGATCGATGGCCAGGCGGTTATCGAGGGCGTGCAGCCGGGTACCCGCGTGGTCACCCGGGGCGCTTTTTTTGTGATGTCTGAACTGGCCAAAGCCGGCTTTGAAGTTCACAACCACTAGGAGCCGTCATGTTAAATAAAATCATTGATATGGCGGTGAATAACCGCCTGATGGTGCTGCTGGCATTGCTGGCCGCCATTGTCTCCGGCACGCTGATTCTACCCAAACTGAATCTGGATGCCTTTCCCGATGTTACCAATGTACAGGTCACCATCAATACAGAAGCGCCGGGGCTGGCCTCGGCCGAAGTGGAGCAGCTGATTACCTTCCCCATTGAAGCGGTGATGTACAGCCTGCCGGATGTGGAAGAAGTGCGCTCTATTTCCAAAACCGGCCTGTCGGGCATTACCGTGGTATTCAAGGAAGGCACGGATATTTACTTTGCCCGCCAGCTGGTTTTTGAACGCCTGCAATCGGCCAGAGAGCAGATTCCCGATGGCGTGGGTGTGCCCGAAATGGGGCCTAATACCTCCGGTCTGGGGCAGGTTTTCCAGTATATGATTCGCGCCGAGAAAAATGGCACGGTGGATGCGCTCACCCTGCGTAGCTTAAATGACTGGGTGGTCAAACTGCTGTTAATGCCAGTAGACGGGGTGACCAATGTTTTGTCTTTTGGCGGCGAAGTGCGCCAGTATCAGGTGCTACTCAACCCTAAGCGGCTGCTGGCCTTTGATCTTAAACCGACCGACATCAGCGAAGCCATTGAAGCCAATAACCGCAATGCGGGCGGCTGGTATATGGATAGAGGTGCCGAACAGCTAGTGATTCGCGGCGTAGGCTGGGTGCGCAGTGATGCTAACGGGCTGCGGGATATTGGTAATATCCCCCTGAAAACGGTTGATGGCACGGTGGTTAAGGTCTCCGATGTAGCCAAAGTGACCTTTGGTGCAGAAATTCGTCAGGGCGCGGTCACCATGACCAAACGGGATGCTAACGGCAAACCGGAGCAGCTGGGTGAAGTGGTTGTTGGCATTGTGATGAAGCGCATGGGAGCCAATACCAAATCCACCATCGACGGCATCAAGTCCCGCCTGCCGGCCATTCAACAGGCCCTGCCCGATGGGGTGATTATCGACCCCTTCTACGACCAGTCCGATCTGGTGGATCAGGCGGTTAACACCGTGAGCAAGGCATTACTGGAAGCCTTTGCGCTGATTATTATTGTGCTGTTTTTATTCCTCATGAATATCCGCGCCACCCTGCTGGTGCTACTGTCCATTCCCATTTCCATCGGTCTGGCTCTGATGGCCATGGCTCAATGGGGAGTCTCCGCCAACCTGATGTCATTAGGCGGTCTGGCCATTGCCATCGGCATGATGGTGGATGGCTC
>JALTRC010000591.1 GCA_026998145.1 Gammaproteobacteria bacterium | reverse complement strand
ATGCCGCCACAAAAAATGCAGATGCCGCAACCATGCGAACGCGGCTGGGTTTTACGACGGGTAAATATCATGACCTGAACGTGCATGTGGATTTTGAAGTCATTCGGGCAGGTGGTGATTACAACTCGGGTGAAAATGGTAATACCGCATACGCTGTGGTGGCGGATCCTGAAGTTGAACAGTTAAATCAGTCCTGGATTGCTTATACTGGCATTGAAAATAATACGTTTAAATATGGCCGGCAACGGGTCATTCTGGATAATGCCCGTTTTGTGGGTAATGTTGGCTGGCGTCAGAATGAGCAGACATTTGATGCGCTGGCATATATAAACAGCAGCTTTGAAAATGTTTCAATACTCTTGGCTAACGTCACACAAGTTAATCCGATCGTTGGCAGTGCTATTGATACCAACACCAATATTTTTCATCTGGGGGTAGATAAAACCCCATTGGGTCAGGTATCGGCTTATGTGTATTCCATTGATCTGGATAATAGCTCGGCTAATGATACTTTAACCATGGGCGCCCGTTTAAAAGGCAGTGCCGATGACTTTTTATATACCGTGGAATATGCGCAACAATCGGATACAGCTGATAATCCCAATGACCTGAGTGCGGCCTATACCTTTCTGGAAGCTGGCTATAAATTTTCTGCCGGCAAGGTTTTTATCGCCGATGAAATACTGGGATCGGATAATGGCAATGCGGGGTTCCAGACATTACTGGCAACCAAACATGCTTTTAATGGTTGGGCGGATAAGTTTTTAAGCACGCCGGCTGATGGTCTGAATGATCTGTATATTAAAGGTGTTACAAAAGCTGCCGGCTTGAAGCTGGTGGGTGTTTTTCATAAATTCAGTGCGGATAATGGTAGCGCTGATTATGGCACCGAACTGGATTTACTGGCTGTAAAACCGATAAATAAAAACCTGAAGGCACTGATGAAATATGCAAATTACAGTGCAGACGCGTCTTCTGCAACAACTGATACCCAAAAACTCTGGTTATCTTTGGAAGCGAAATTTTCACAATAAGCGGTTTAATACCTAAGAGGGTGTTTCTGGGTCTGTTTACAGGCCCAGTTTTTATTTGTGTCTGAGTAAATGCCTTTAAAAAAATGAGCCCCGGATAAGGGGCTCATTAATCAAGTTGAATTATCTTTTTGTGTTACGGCTCTATGGGCTGACTTAATTCACCGGGTATGAGACGTAATTTAAAGCTTGAGTCGATAGTATACCCGGCCGATGATTGATCGGGTGTGAGGGTAAACGTTTGGGTGCTGTTCGCGCCAGGGTTCACAATATAACCCAGAACAGAAGGGCTGTTCTGGGTGGTAGAGGGGCCTGTGCTCAAAAGACCACCACCTCCTGGCTGGTTATAAAAGATATTGGTGACGGCCGGGTCAGCGCTCACACTAACGCCTGCAATACCCGCTGAAGAGGCATCTTCTATATCCATTGCAAACATGGCATCGTTACCCGTATTAATGCCTACTGATGGCCCAATGGTTCCGAGCAATGTTGCTGTTGGAAGATAAAATTTCAGCCCGCTCCGGTCGGCAGCTTCATTTTCAATTTGTAGATTGCCTGATACATAAAATTCACTCCCCAGCTGGAAGGTGCCTTTATTGTCAGGTTGACCTGTCGCATGCAGGTAAAAGTCTGTGTTCGCTGGCACAGCCAGAGAATATGCACCACTGGAATCAGTTGTGTCACTCACAAAAACAGAATCGTCATAGGGTGAGCGAGCCTGAACAACAACACCTGCTAACATGGCCCCGCTATCTGCATCCTCAACACTGCCGCTAACATTAACGGTAACGCTTGTATCTACAACAGGCACATCGTCAATCCACACCTCTGCATAACTGATTTCACCAGGTCGCAGCGGTATCTCCACTTTCATGGTGCCTCCATTTACCGTAGATGCAGTGCTGGCCCCTGTACCACTTACGACAAATTCAACGTTTTCATTGACGCTGCTTTTACCCATTGCCATTGGCCCCATACGGTCAGCACAGGCCGGGGAAGGTGTTGTGCCGAGGTCGAATGTTCCATCACACTGGTTGTATAAAAGGTTTACGATAGGCGTAGATGTTGCCGTAATGCTTTCCCCATCATTTTCATCTCCGTAGTAAAAATCGAGAGCGACCCAGGCATTTGATTTTGCAGCGTTCCAGTCGGCTGAACCATCAAACAGGTTTACAAGGGTGCTGCTATTCGCCTCATCTATAATCACGATATCCGCACCCGTTTGATCATCAGCAAAGCTGACAATAAATGTGTTGCTGGGAACGTAAGCAGTGGCCGATGAATTCAGATAGAACTTCTCATTTTTTGGTGCCTTAACGGTGTAGCTGCCATCTGCTGAAGTTGTTGCCGTGTCAACTACAGTATCACCATCGGCTTTACTGCAAGTGACTGCT
>JALTRC010000590.1 GCA_026998145.1 Gammaproteobacteria bacterium | reverse complement strand
GTACGGTTTGCGCTGCCAGCATAAACTGTTCAAAGTCAGCGGTTCCCTGGCTCACCCCATTAGCCGCCAGACCGGCAACAATTTCCGGCCCAAATGACGGTGAATTTTCCAGCAGTTTGGCAATACCGCCTCCGGGCATGGCCAGTACGGATTCTTTTACATCCGTATCCAGCGCAAGGAACACCGTTCCGACCATGGCACCCAGTGAGTGTCCCAGGAAAGTGACTTCATCAGGATTCAGATCGGCCGTTGTATCACCATCCACATCCATTGAAGCAATGGCATTTTTCAGCACCATTAAATCAATAACCGCCTGACGGATATTATCTCTGGATGTAGCCAGACTGGACAGATTAATAAAGTGACGACCGGATGAGTCAATCACCCCATCGGGGACAGCTGCTGTGATCGCACCCGTGGTGGCATCCTGAGTCACCAGATCCAGATCAAATGTCATTTCATTGGCTGTTTTAAACGGGCTGGTCGTGTCCGTAACACCATGCAATGGCATATCAATCGCCACGATTGCACGACCCACGCCGGCCAGTGTATTGGCCAGGGCCAGCATATCCGTACGATCACGGGTAATGCCATGCTGGAAGATGGTCACCGGCCAGCCACCCGCAGGTGGAGTTCCTTTGGGAACGGATACCAGTAATGGGATACTCAGTGTTTTTTCCGGCACTGCATTTTTGCCATTTAGCAATGACAGCATATTACCGTCGGCCCCTTTCATAGAGGTATTGAGCACATTATCAGCCGCACCGGTTAATGGGCTGGCATCGGAAAGATAATAGGGAATATCCAGCGTGCTGGTATAAAGATCCACATCACTAACAGGCACACCACTGGCTTCCAGTCCGGCCTTTACTGTTGCATTTAATGGATTAAAGGCCGCTAGCGCAGGATTACTGCTGATATCACCTTGCTCAATCGCCAGCACCTGCCCCGTATTCTGGGTAGTGAATGACCAGCTTAAAATAATATCTGCTGCTGCGATTGGAGATGTGCCACCTGCGGTAGCCGCTACGGCAACAGCTTCAGCCGCATTGGTTAGCTGACGCAGGCCTTCCAGATCACTCACATCTTCCAGTGTTGGAAACGCAGGCAGGCGACTTTCACCATTCACAATAAATGAATCGGTTTCCTTGGCCAGTGCATAGGCCGTATCTGGCCTGAAGGCATTACCGGAAGTATCATCTAAACCATTGGTGATAACGACCATATAACCGGTGCCAGCATCCAGGGGTTTTAATGGCAAGATAGCCAGCGTCGTTTCATCTGAAACTGTAGCGACAAAATCAACACCAAAAGTCAGTTCTTCTAGCGGTGCCACTACGGCAAATGTCGGAGTGGGGGATGACGGAACCAAATTTGCATCTGCATTAAAGTCATCGATAAGCACTTTAAATAAGCGCACATTACCGGGAATAGTATTGGCATCAATTGGCGCAGCAAAACTGGTGGTAATTGGCGCCACCATGGAAAAACCATCCAGAGTATTCATGGCCAGCAACGGGCCGGCAGATGGATCACTTTCATCTTCTACCGGAATATTTAATGTGCCATCTGTTGTGTCTTTGAATAATAAATTATTCGGAAAAGGTATGGCGCTGGCATCCGGGTTAAACACCGCTGCCTGTGATGTTGTGGATGTATCATTCTGTAACTGTTGTTGCAATGTTGTACCTGGGTCGGCTTCGCAACCCATTAAAGCCAAACCAGCCAGAGCGGTATAAAGTATTTTACGCATGTGTTATCTCCATGATTCTGTTTAGTACTTCCAGCTTAGCTGGGCACTTAAAATATCGACTGAGGCTTGATAGCTACCGGTAAGTGTGGCGTTAAGTGTCGGCACACTGCTCTCGAAGGTATTATTGATTGTTGTATCATTAACAAACAGATGGCTATAGCCCACATCGACTGTCATGTTTTTATCCAGCTGATACTGAACCCCAAGGGATACCCAGGTACGGTTATCCCCCGGGATGCGGGGGGTTCTTCTTTCTGCACTGGGTACCGGCGTATTATCAACAGCCAGGCCACCGCGAAGCTTTAAGGTGTCAGACATTTTATAATTCGCACCAATGGAGAAACGCAGTGCATTATCCCAGTTTTCTGTGGTCACTGAATTAGGTTGCAGAGGATTGTCATAAATAATTCTCAGCTCTTCAAACTTGGCCCAGCCTGTCCAGGTCACGTCCGCCAATAGCGTTAAATCATCATTCATCTGGTGTAATACACTGGCCGATAAACTATCAGGCAAGGTAATGGTGGCCTGCAGGCCTGTGTCTGCAAATGCGCCTGCATCGGTAATAAAGGAAACCGCACTGGGTACAGTGAAATCGGCATTGCCAGTGACCTTATGTTTAAGCTGTGAACGATAAGCCAGACCCATACGCGTTTGCTGAGTAAACTCGTACATCATGCCAATATTCCAGCCCACTGAAATCGTATCACCGGTTAATTTGGCAAAACCATCTGCCTGCTGGGGTAATGCGCCTAAAGCTCCACAGCTAGCTGAATCCAGCTGAGCAACACATAAAGCACCAAAGTCCACTGCGCTGCTTAAAATAACATCCACATACTGAACATTAATACCGGCGCCTAATGACAATTTATCATTGACGCGGGATGAAATACTAGGGTTGATATTGATGGTTCTCACATCGGATTCCACCGCATGATAACGGCCCATCCAGTTATCATCATATTGGGTGGCCAGACCAAAAGGCGTGGTAACACTAATACCAAAAGCTGCATCATTACCCAGCTGTTTTACCCAGTAAAAATTCGGCACAAAAGCATTGCGTCCCCCATCATCTTCAGCCCCCGTCAACGGATCACCAAAAGCGCTTTGTGAGCCATTATCAACAAATTCAGAGGATGGCAAAATCACATGAAAAACACCGGAAAACTGATCTCCATCCAGCAGGCTCATACCGGCCGGATTAAACTGCACGGTGGATGCATCTTCTGCAGTTGCGGCGGCACCGGCAAAGGCATTGCCCATACCGCTGGCACTGAATTCAATTAAGGCAAAGCCGGCGGCCTGTGCCTGCATGCTGATAGTCGACCCCAGCATCGCCGTTGCTATCGCCAACGAAATTTTTGTTGTGCTTTTTTTCATATGATTAATACCCTGATGATAGTCAGTCCAATTGTGTTTACACATCATACTCAGCAAAGCAGATTTATCAATAAACAATAGAATTGGCTAATATAGCCGAAAGATAAGCAAGACATAACGGCGGGCTTGCCCCGCCGTAAACATTACCAGCCAATAGTACGGGCAATCTCGGGCAGATCCCCTTCCAGCCCCATAGCATGACGCATAAATTTATACTTAATGGGCCCCAGCTGGTTCACCAGTTTCAAGCCCCCATTGCGCACAAAACTCAGCTCCGGTTTTTCATTGCTGAAGAGTTTTTTAAAGCCGCTCATACTGTGCATCATCAGACTGTTTTCGCCACGCCGCCAGCGTTCGTATTTTCGTAATGTGGCATAAGCGGCAAAATCTTTTTTCTGCCAATCCGCATCCAGTATCACCTGCGCCAGACTGGCCGCATCCAGCACCCCCAGATTCACTCCCTGCCCGGCCAGGGGGTGTATGGTATGAGCCGCGTCCCCCACCAGCGCCAGACCCGGCTGAACATATTGCCTTGCATGGCGGCGAATAAGCGGGAATGCCGCCCGCTCGCCAACGGATTCCACCTTGCCAAGGGTGTATTCAAAAGCCTGCTCAAGCTGCCGGCAAAAGTCGGCTTCATCCATAGCCACCAGCTCATCGGCACGCTCATTATCGGCTGACCAGACAATGGAACAGCGGCCATCTTTTAATGGCAGAAATGCCAGCGGCCCCGTGGGTAAAAATCGCTGCCAGGCAGTATATTGATGATGTTTGCTGGATTTCACTACGCAAACCACGCCTTTCTGACCGTAAGGCGATTGCTCGATATCAATGCCGGCAGCGGCCCTGACTTTAGAATTGGCCCCATCAGCGCCCACCAGCAAGCGGGCACTCAGCCTGCGACCATCAGCCAGTAGAACCTGCTTTGAAGAGGTTTGCACTTCAATGGATTGAATCTCGACCGGGCAGAGATAATCCACATTATCCAGCTCACGGATACGCGCCAGCAGCGCCAGTTGCACCACCCGGTTTTCAATCAGATGCCCCAGCACATCCACACCCAGATCCGCCGCATCAAAATGAATCACCCCGTCACCGGTGGCATCCCATACATGCATATATTCAAACGGACTGACCCGCCGGGCTTTCATGCCCTCCCATGCGCCCACCGAGGTGAACACCTGCTGAGAGGCGCGGCTAATGGCGGAAACCCGCAGGTCGTAATCATCATCGGGGGATATTTCCGGCAATTCAAAGGCTTCTAGCACAGCCACTTTTAAACGACTGTTCCCCAGAGCGCAGGCCAGGGTCAGGCCGACCATACCGCCGCCGGTGATAATGATGTCGTATGGGATGTTTTCGGGATTCTTCATGGATTTATTTTTTGTGCTCTGTTTGATTAAATCGTTAGTCTTGAGTCGTTAGCATATTGTCATTCCCGCGCAGGCGGGAATCCAGTTTTCCATAAGCGAATATCACATTCTGGATTCCCACTTTCGTGGGAATGACTTGAGATACTTGATTAAGAAAACTCACAGACTCCGACTCCTGATATTGTCGTTAGATAAAATGCCAGGCATTTTTTCTAACGTGGCTTTTCGCTTTCGACTAAGGACTAACAACTAAAGGCTCACAACTCACAAAGGCAAGCCCCGCATCATTTTATTCATCCGCCCCAGCAGGCCCATAGATTGTCGCGCCAGCAGATGCCTGAGCGCCGGCATCATATCCAGCATAATCAGCGCCGAGGCACGAGCATGGCCCAGAGTAAAAGAACGGTTGGAGAAAATTTTCACCAGAGAATCGGTGAGCCGGTAAACCCGCCGCATGTCCTGATAGCGTTTGGCGTGATATTCCGCCAGCAGTAATGGGTGCCCCGGATCATCGTGGCTGGCAATCAGTTCGGCCATTTCCGCCACATCCCGCAGTGCCAGGTTATAGCCCTGGCCGGAAACAGGATGCAGTGAATGGGCCGCATTGCCAATCATGGCCACACGTCCCTTTACCAGCTGTTCCGTTTCCCGGTAAACCAGAGGATAGGCATGGCGACGGCCGGTTTTGATAATACGCCCAAGCCGATAACCGAAACGCTGTTGTAGCGCCTCGGTAAAGGCATCATTATCCAGCTCCAGAATTTGATCCATTGCATGGACATCCACCGTCCACACCACCGAGCTGCGTTTTTTTGTCATGGGCAGAAAAGCCAGCGGGCCGCTATCGGTAAAACGCTCATAGGCCACACCCTGATGAGGATATTCGGTTTCCACATTGGTGATAATGGCCGCCTGACCATAATCCTGATGCAGGGACTGTAAGCCGCATAGCTGACGGGTTTTAGACTGGGCGCCATCTGCGGCGATCAATAACCGACAGCTTAGACTCTGAATATTGCCCTGATGTTCGATTTCAATCTGTACCGAGCACTCATCCTGCTGCAAGGACTTGAGGCTGGCCGGACACAGCCAGTCAATATGCGCCAGCTGCTCAATGCGCTGCATCAGGATTTTTCCACTGCTGCGATTATCCACCACATAGCCCAGCGCCGGCACATGCTCCTCATCCGCATGGATACGAGTCGCGCCAAAATGCCCCCGATCCGACACATGAATGGATTTAATAGGCTCGGCCACCTCCGCCAGTTGCGACCACAAACCCATGGCCTCCCAGATACGCCGGGCGCCATAATTAAAGGCCAGCACCCGGTCATCAAAACTGGGCTGGGAATCAGACTCAAAAGCATGGGCTTCGATAACGGCAATTTTTTTATCGACCTGCTCCGCCAGCGCACAGGCTAAAGACGCACCCACCATGCCGCCGCCGATAATGATGATGTCGTATGCGCTGTTTTTGGGCTTATTCATGATGTTTGTTTTTTAAGGCCTGTTTGATTAAGTCGTTAGTCTTTAACCATTAGCATATTGTCGTTCCCGCGCAGGCGGGAATCCAGTTTTTCATAAGCTAATACCGTTTTCTGGATTCCCACTTTCGTGGGAATGACATGAAAGTACCTTTAACTAACAACTCAAGCCCCCATAATCGCTTCAATTTCCGCAACCGTTTTCGGCAGCCCGTCAGTCAACACATCATGTCCATCTTTGGTCACCACCACATCATCTTCGATGCGCACACCAATATCCCACCAGCGTTTGGCGCCCCGGCTGCCATGAGGAATATACAGCCCCGGCTCGATGGTCAGCACCATACCTGGCTCCAGCAAGCGCCAGCCCTCATCCACCTTGTAATCACCCACATCGTGAACATCCATGCCCAGCCAGTGGCCGGTGCGATGCATATAATACTTGCGATAGGCTTCCTCTTTAATGAGCTGGCTCAATGAACCTTTTAATAATCCCAGTTCAATCATGCCTTTGGTGAGCACTTTAACCGCCGCTTCATGGGGATCATTCCAGTGATTGCCCGGTTTGACCTTTTTAATGGCCGCCAGATTGGCATCTACCACCAGCTCGAAAATTTCTTTTTGCGGCTCGCTGAATTTGCCGTTTACCGGAAAGCTGCGGGTGATGTCTGCATCATAGCCTTCCACTTCCGCGCCCGCATCAATCAGCACCAGATCGCCATCATTCAGGGGCATATTATTTTCGGTGTAGTGGAGAATACAGCTATTGGCGCCGCCACCCACAATGCTGGGATAGGCCCAGGTAGCCCCGTTGCGCTGGAACTCATGCATTATTTCCGCATCCAGCTCATATTCATACATGCCCGGTTTGCAGATACGCATGGCACGCTTGTGAGCTTCCACAGAAATTTTTGCCGCCTTTTTCATCAGGCGGATTTCATCCCGGCTTTTGAACAATCGCATGTCGTGCAGCAGAAAATCCAGGGAGACAAATTCATAAGGCACATGGGCGCCGGAACGGGACTGTTTACGCAGGGTATTCACCCAGTCCATCACCCGCTTGTCGAACTGGGGGTCCAGCCCCATGGTGTAATAAACCCGCTCGCAGTGCTCCATCAGGCCGGGCAGAATATCGTCGATATCATCAATGGGAAAAGCATCATCCACCCCAAACTGCGCTATGGCCCCTTCCGGCCCATAGCGGCGGCCATGCCAGACCTCCTGTTCCTCGTCCTTATCCCGGCAGAACAAAATGTATTCCCCCTGCTTGCGGCCGGGCACCAGCACAATCACCGCCTCCGGCTCGGGAAAGCCGCTTAAATACATAAAATCGCTGTCCTGGCGGAAAGGGTATTCCACATCCCGATTACGCACTCGCACAG
>JALTRC010000589.1 GCA_026998145.1 Gammaproteobacteria bacterium | reverse complement strand
AATACTATCCATCTCCAACTGCGGCCCATCTAAATTCTGATAAACCGGCACTCCCATTTCCATACCCAGTAAATAATGCTGATTTAACTGATAATTAAAGCCCAGCAAAATATCCGCCCGCGTACCCCCACGTAAATCCGGATCAGCCGTGGGTACCATAGCCGGGTTAACACTGGCAGCTGTTTCCGCGCCACTAATATTTCCCTTGCTCTGTAATTTAAAGCGTAATGACACACTGCTTTGATGATTCAAGCGATGGCTATACCAGCTAGTGAACTGAATATAATTTCCCAGCCGGTAATTATGATTATTGTCATTGAGGCGGATTACCCCATCCAGTTTATTGCCCCACTGCGCCTCCATCGTGCCATCCACATAGATCAGGCCAGCGCTTAGCTCAACACTGCCGGAACCCAGTTGCATGGGGTAGGGGAGCTGTACACTGGCACCGCTACTCATGGGAGTGACATCTTTTGTACTGATGGAGCCAGTGGGAAGATTAAATCCCAGGCTGGCAAGCCAGTCTTTGTTTAATTGCATAATGGCAGAGAGTTTTACATCACCAATACCTGAGGATTCGGTGGAGAACTCGCTGCTGTTCATATTATTCAACAGGGTCATTTTATTTTGCATCACAGGCAACATCGCCATTAATGTCAGGCTATCGCTGTAACCGGTCATCACCCCCAGCATGTGCATATCCATATCCATGCTTAAAGGGCTGATCATATAACCTGGCAGGGGTGTGGATACGGCATCTGTGCCATCACGATTACCTGCCATATCCATTTGCATATAGGAATAGCTCATCATCCAGTCACCTTCAGGGTGCAGGTGGTATCCCATAATGCCAATGGGCGCAGCCGGGCCGGTGTGGTGAATATGCTCGGCCTGTGAGAGGGCGGGTGCAGCTAACAGGCTGGCATAGAGAAAAGGGCGGATAAGAGACTGCATATAAAACCTTTGTTTTTTAGATAAGCTTTATACAGCGAAATTCATACCAGAAAAATTAATGGTTTTAAAATCAAGGTCCTGGATTTATGATGGCCAAAAGATTCATATGAAGTGTGTGATTTCACACAGTTATTGTGTCATATCACACAGCCCCAGTTTTTTTAAGGCATTAGTCAAACGATATATATGGAAACACTTTTACAGCAACTGGAACAATCCATTCCAGAACTGGCGCGTCGGGAAATTCTCAGCCGCTTTGAAAAAATCACCTATCGAATTAAAGCCGATGGTTCTCTGGTAACCGATGCGGATGAGGCCATGCAGCAGGCCATTTGTACACTGCTACATCAAATGACGCCGGGCGTACCCGTGCTGGGCGAGGAAATGACGCAGGCAGAGCAGCAGGCTATTCTGGATCGTCACGATGAAGCCGTGTGGGTTATTGATCCTCTGGATGGCACCACCAACTTTTCCATGGGTATCCCGATTTTTTCGGTTTCCATTGCCCTGTTACAGGATAACCATGTAAAGCTGGGGATGATTTATGATCCGGTGCGTGGCGAGTCTTTTTCTGCCGTACATCAGCAGGGGGCTTTTTTAAATCAGCAGCCATTGTTTATTAACAAAAACACTCGCACTATGAAACGGGCGATTGCTCAGGTGGATTTAAAACGTCTGCCGCTGGAACTGGCCTGTCGCATTTCCCGCGAACACCCCTTTGCCTCACAACGTAATTTCGGTTCCGGCGCCCTGGACTGGTGCTGGCTGGCCGCCAGCCGTTGCCAGCTCTATGTACACGGAGGCCAGAAGCTATGGGATTATGTAGCCGGGCAATTAATACTGAAAGAGGCTGGCGGCTATGCCAGCCACTTTGATGGCTCACCGGTTTTTCGTCGTAGCCTGCATCCTCAGTCGGTGATTGCGGCAACGGATGAAGAGCTGTTTCAACAATGGCAGGATTATTTGCTGAATGACTGAATTGTGGCCTAATTCGCTACACATCACACAGGCAAGCGCATACAATAGGCGCCAACCTTAAAACCTCTAAAAATAAAAATGTCACCCTTATTAATCGATCAACAAAAAATCAAACAGCTGGCTATTTTGTATGTGGTTTCACTGGTGCTGGCTTTTTCCGCTGGTTATTATCTGGCCTATCAGCTGCCTGAAAAAAAGCCCCAAAGCAGGGCGCCAGAAGTCAAAAAAATACTGCCATCAACTGATCTTAAAACAGCTGCGCCATCTGAAAAAAAAGGCAAGGCATCTGCCGGTGAAAAAAAACCATCAGTAAAAAAAAATAAAACAGAAAAAATAAAAGCCAAACCGGAAAAGAAAAAAAAGCCTAAAAAAGAAACGAAAAAATCAGCCCCTAAAACCCCAAAAAAAACATCCGCAGACAAAGGGGAAAAAACAAGGCTCAAAAAGCCTGAAAAAAAAGCACAGATCAAAAAACCAAAACCCGAGCTTAAGCCAGCCCCTCTGAAAACGGAAATCGAACCCGCTCAAAACACCCCGCCTGAAAAACTGGCTTTAAGGGAAAATAAAAACAAAAATTTTTCCATACAGGTGGGCGCCTTTGCCAGCCAGGAAAATGCCCAGAAACTGGTGGATGAAATCAAGGCTAAAGGTTTTGAGGCCTATATCAGTGAATATGTATCCACCAAAGGGGTGGTGAAATACAATGTGCGCTTTGGCCACTTTAACGAAAAAACACAGGCACGTAAGCGGCTGGATGCATTCAAGCAAATCTTTACCATGCCGGCCTACGTTATCATTAATCAGTAGCTTCTGTGTTGTATAAAATTATCAGCATTGATCTGGATGACACCCTCTGGCCCTGCATGCCCACTATCGAGCATGCGGAAAAAACCAGCTATCAATGGTTGCAGCAACACGTACCGCAAATTACCCAACGCTATAGTCAGCAGGAACTGCGTGACAAACGCAAGCAGCTGATTGCCGAGCAGCCACAACTGTTAAATAATTTATCTGCCGCACGCCTCGCCCACTTTGCCCAACTGGCGGATGAGCTTTGTTTGAGTCACGACTGGATTGAAAAAGCCTTCAATGTATTTTTAACTGCCCGGCAGAAAGTCAGCCTGTATGATGATGTATTGCCGGTACTCGGTCAGTTAACGCAATCCTGGACACTGGTGGCACTCACCAATGGCAATGCAGATATTCACCGCACCGGGCTGGGAGATTATTTCGATCAGCAAATTTCCGCCGCCGATGTCAACGCGGCCAAGCCGGACCCGGCCATGTTTTTGCGGATGATAAACCACTATGGGGTTTCCCCTGAACAATGCCTGCATGTGGGGGATCATCCCGAGCATGATATTCAGGGCGCCCGTAATGCGGGCGTGGGCAGTGTGTGGCTGAATCGCCAGCAACAGCCCTGGCCACGGCAGGATTTTAAGGCTGATTATGAAATCACTGACTTAAAGCAGTTGTTAAGCCTGCTGACAGCATCCACCTGAGAGGCGTTTTCCGTTATAATGTTGGCCTTTCATCCACGAGAACCAGCCTTTTACCATGAAGTATAAAACTGACGATTTACGCATTTCGGGTATGCAGGAAGTCATTCCCCCGGAAGAGCTACACCGGGAATACCCCATTAGCGAAACTGCATCGGATACGGTGCACCAGACCCGTCAGGATATTCATAATATTTTGTATGATAAGGACGACCGCTTGCTGGTGATTGTCGGCCCCTGTTCCATCCACGACCCTAAAGCGGCGCGGGAATATGCCCAGCGTCTGAAAGTGCTTAAGGAAGAACTGGCGGACGACCTGTGCATTGTGATGCGGGTGTATTTTGAAAAACCGCGCACCACCGTGGGCTGGAAAGGCCTGATTAATGATCCTCACCTGGATGACAGCTTTAATATCAACCACGGCCTGCGACTGGCCAGAAGCCTGCTGCTGGATATTGCCGATATGGGCGTACCCACCGGCACCGAGTTTCTGGATTTAATCAGCCCGCAATATATTGCCGATCTGATTAGCTGGGGCGCCATTGGCGCGCGCACCACAGAAAGTCAGGGGCACCGGGAACTGGCTTCCGGCCTGTCCTGCCCGGTGGGTTTTAAAAATGGTACCAATGGTGGCCTGCGTATTGCCATCGACGCCATACAGGCGGCATCACGTCCCCATGTGTTTATGTCGCTTACCAAAGCCGGCCACTCGGCAATATTTTCCACTACGGGCAATGAAGACTGCCATATTATTCTGCGGGGTGGCATCAAGCCCAATTATGATGCGGCCAGTGTTAATGAGGCGGCTGGTGAACTTGACAGGGCCGGTCAGAAAACCAAGCTGATGATCGATTGCTCTCATGCCAACAGTAATAAGGATCCCAGCAAACAGCCGGAAGTTTGTCGCAATGTGGGTGAGCAGATTGCCGCTGGAGATGAGCGAATCTTTGGCATTATGCTGGAAAGTCATCTGGTTGCCGGTCGCCAGGACAACACGCCGGATAAAGAACTGGTATACGGCCAGAGTATTACCGATGGTTGTATTAGCTGGGATGATACAGATGTGCTGCTCAGGGAAATGGCAGAGTCTGTGCGTAAGCGGCGGGCTTTAAAGGCTTAAATCTCCCCCGGCCCCTCTTTGTTAAAGAGGGGAGTTAGGTGGGATTTTTTGGAGTGGGAAGTCAGCTTTAGGAGAGAGCTTTTTAGAAAAAGCCAATATTAATAAACCCCACGGTCAAGTTGTTGTTAAATTTCCCCCTTAGAAAAAGGGGGACCAAGGGGGATTAAAAAAAGGAAAAGCCATGGAAGGCTACAACAAATCACTCAAATACCCCGCCCGTAAACTGCGCTGTAATATGACAGATGCGGAACAAAAACTCTGGCAGCAGCTTCGTTGCAAACAAATATACGGCAGGCCTTTTTATCGTCAGAAACCCATACAGAATTTTATTGTGGATTTTTACTGCGCCGCCGCAAAGCTGGTGATTGAAATTGATGGTGGCCAGCATTTTGAAAACGATCATCAATGCAGGGATAAGCAGCGGGATAAAGCTCTGCAAAGTCTGGGTTTAAAAGTGCTGCGTTTTGATAACCGGCAGGTGCTATGTGAAATGGGCTCGGTGCTTGAGGTGATTTATCAGCAGGTGGTGGAAAGGAGCTGATGGCTTCAATCTCCCCCGGCCCCTCTTTTGCAAAGAGGGGAGATGATAAACGGGTCTGTTTAAATTTTTGAATGTTTGATGCAAAAATATATTGCACGCTAATTGAAACTAACCGCTACAGTTTTTTCTCTTTGAAACTGTTCGCTACAGTCTATCCCTTTTGAAACAATCAGCCACAGTCCTCCCTCTTTGAAACAGTCAGCCACAGTCCTCCCCCTTTGAAAAATGGGGACCGAGGGGGATTAAAAACCCACAGGGCAAAAACATCAACCACCTAAAAACAGGCAAAAAAAAGCCCCGAACACCGGGGCTTTTCTATATAACTTACACTAAGTTACAGAGGAGCTACAGGTGCCAGTACACCCGTAATAACCGACTCGGTTAGTCTGTTTGTTGTGTCCTGTAAACTTACATTTCTCGTTATAATAACAACATCAATAGCTGGCGAAGTACTGTTACCTGTAACAGGAACCAGGCGAGCAATAATGCGTTCACCTATCGTAGAATCATCTATCTCAAATTGAATTTCGCCATTAGCCTGCATAGCAAATGTTGCAGGATTTGGTGATGTATTGGGGAGTGGAGTGCCTGTTGCATCAACTATCTGCTCCGTTGCAGTGCCTGTTGTACCTGTTGCGGCATCAACTGTATCGATAGTTAGCTGGTGTATTTCAGTAACTATATTTCCTGCTGTTTGTGGGTCCGGCAAATTGAGTGTCAGGTCGAATGTATCACCTACAGCTGGCATAGAGAAATCAGCAGCACGGGTAAAGCTTTGGTCTGTGGCAATAATATTGGCTGTGTCAGATGCAAAATCATACATAAACAGGTTCATGAGGAAGCTACCTGAGCTGGCTGTTAGCACAGTTGTGTCTGTAATAAACGGTTCATTTGTTGCAATAGTCAACTCACTAATAATCACCTGCTCAACATCATCAGCTGCTGTATTATTAAAGGCCCATTCAGAATCTGCAAAAGCACTACCAGCAGTTTCAAAACCACCACGGCGTACGGCTGATCCAGTCCCATTATCATATACAGAGAAGAGTATGCCGGCTTCATTGTCCCCGCCATTACCAAAGCCAAGTAACTGGCTTTTAATCGCTGCAGGATATTGGGAAGTTAAAATAGTTTCCCCATTCAGGCTGGTGATTGACCAGGTACTGGTATCAGGAAGCTTGGTGATAACATGCCAACCTGTTGGGCTGGTTTGTGTAAAATCAAACTTGTAAAAATTGGTTGGGCCGGAGGTGCCTACATTACCACTGGTATCAGTCCCTACAAATTCAAAGGCAATACAGGTATTACCATTAAAGTCGCAGCCTATGACATCTCCCACAGGGTTGGTATCGTTTGTTTGAACCGCATCTGTATTGGTTGTTAGATCAAAAGGGGTACTGGTAATCAAATTGCCTAATGTGATGGCCTGTGGGCCATTACCACCGCTGGTATCAACCTGAGAAGAAGCACTCAGAAAATAATTATCAGCCAGAATCACACCCGAAAAACGAATGGCTTTGGCGCCAGTGCTAAAAGTTGTTGTATTGGTACTGGGCTGGGTGCTGCCGTCCTGTGGTAAAAAGTCTACCACTTTGAGGCCAGAAACATCGGTTACCGCGCCGCTAACCTTAAAGCTGCTGCCATCAGGGGCATTGATACTGGCGCTGCCATCGGCATTCAGGGTAACACTGGCTCCATCTGTGTTGTTTGGCTGGCTTGGTGTCCAGCCTGTGGTGGCGCTTAAATAAAGCTCATCATTTGGGCCACTGTTTGTGGGGGTTGTAAAACCGACGGCTGCATTTAGTGGATCAAATGCGGTGAGGGTGGAGGAAAGCGTGGTTTTATCAGTGCCATTACTACCAAAGCTAATGCTCTCCCGTGTGATAACAGGGGCCTCAGAGAAGAAGCCAGCATTAAAGAAGTTCAGCCCATCCTGAATAATGGCTTCCATACCGGTTGCGGTTGCCGTATTAATCTGCTCCTGTGCGGCAATGGCTTCGGCCAGGGTGGTTAAATCCACTTCCAGGTTTAAACTGGTAACCAGTGCAGCGGGGTCAAATGGTTGATCTGCTGGAAGTGCTGCAATTTCTGTTACCATTTGTGGCAGCGCTTCAACAACATCATCCACAATAACCGCAATTAATGAGTCCAGCTCGTCACCCAGATTAATACCGGCAGTTGTATCAGCGCTGACATCGGCAATTGCCTGCTGAATTGTTTCAGTGGTGACTTCAGCCACCTGACTGAACAGGGTATAGACTTGGGCATTGGTTAATGCACCGGTG
>JALTRC010000588.1 GCA_026998145.1 Gammaproteobacteria bacterium | reverse complement strand
GCCGCCATGGAAGATCCCAACCCACTGGTGGCGGGTAAAGGTCTGCAGAAAATCCGTGATGCGGGTATTGCAGTGGAATCCGGCCTGCTGGAAGCGGAAGCGCGCCAGCTCAACCCCGGTTTTATCAAGCGCATGTCACAGGGGTTGCCCTTTGTGCGGGTCAAGCTGGCCATGAGTCTGGATGGCCGCACCGCCATGGCCTCGGGTGAAAGTGTGTGGATTACCGGCGAGGCGGCAAGAGCCGATGTGCAGAAACTACGCGCCCGCAGCTCGGCCATTCTTACCGGCAGCGGCACAGTGTTAATGGATAACCCGTCATTAAACCTGCGCCTGAGCGCGGCTGAGCTGGGCTGTGAAGTGGAGCCGCCACAGCCTTTGCGGGTCATTGTGGATTCACAGCTCAAAACCCCAACTGACGCGAAAACGCTGGATCTACCCGGTAATGTGCTGATATTAAGCAGTAAAAACACTAAAGCCTATCCTCAGGCCAATGTGCAGGTGGTGCCCGTGGAAACACAGGGTGAGCATATTAATCTGCATGCCGCCCTGAAATATCTTGCCAGCCTTGAGATAAATGAGGTTCATGTGGAGGCAGGTAGTGTATTATGCGGTGCCCTGTTGCAGGCGCAGCTGGCGGATGAGCTGGTGATATATATGGCACCCCATTTAATGGGGGATAGCGCCCGGGGGCTGTTCCACCTGCCGGGGCTGAGCAAAATGGCCCAGCGGCTGAATCTTGAAATCAGCGAAATCAGACCCATAGCTAAAGACTGGCGGATTACCGCCATACCCAAATACTGAGGTAAGCATGATATGTCCACCATTACCGTGGCCAGAAAAAACGGCAAGGTTTGTATTGCCGCAGACAGTTTAACCACCTTTGGTGATATGAAGATGGGCTCCGCCTATGATGCGGGCTACGATAAAATCCAGCGTTACGAAGATGGCTATTTTGGTATTGTGGGCAGTGCCGCCCATGCTCTGGTGATGGAAAGTATATTGAAAGACGATAAGGTGGAAATCGATTTTTCCAGCCGTATCGCCATTTTTGAGAGCTTTCGCGCCATGCATCCGGTATTAAAGGAAAACTATTTTTTAAATGCCAAGGATGAAGATGACGACCCCTATGAAGCCACCCAGATCGATGCGCTGATCTGCAACCCGGACGGTATTTTCGGTATTTACTCCCTGCGGGAAGTCAGTGAATACAGCAAATTCTGGGCGGTAGGCTCAGGCTCGGAATATGCGCTGGGTGCCATGTATGCCCTTTATGATCGTCTGGACAGTGCGGAGGAGATCGCCCGCGCCGGTGTTGAAGCGGGCGCTGAATTTAATAATGCATCGGCGCTGCCCATGACCTATTACACACTGGATCTGAAAAACTGATGTTTACAGGAATTATCGAATCTGTTGGCCATATCGAGTCTATTGAAGACAAGGGCGGTGATGCCCGCTTCTGGATCAATACGGGCAGCCTGGATATGAGCGATGTACAGCTGGGTGACAGTATTGCCATGAACGGCGTTTGCCTGACCGCCATTGAGCTGCGGGATAATGCCTATTGCGCCGATGTATCCGTAGAAAGCCTCAGCCTGACCTCTTTAAAAGACTTACAGACGGGGGACGAGGTAAATCTGGAAAAAGCCCTGACCCCCAGCACCCGGCTGGGTGGGCATCTGGTATCCGGCCATGTGGATGGCATGGGCAGTGTGGTTGAGCGCACAGAAGACGCTCGCTCGGTACGCTTTGTTATCGAGGCACCCAAGGAGCTGGCCAAATATATTGCCATGAAAGGCTCGATTACCATTGACGGGGTGAGCCTCACGGTCAATGGGGTGAATGGGCGCAAGTTTGAAATCAATATTGTGCCCCATACCATCGAGCAAACCATTATTCGCCATTACCAGCCGGGGCGGCAGGTGAATCTGGAAGTGGATTTGATTGCCCGCTATCTGGAACGTTTGCTGCTGGGTGAAAAGGCCGCCGAAGCGGGCAGCAATATTAGCCAGTCATTTCTGGCTGAGAATGGCTTTATGTAAGATCAAAAGCATATATCCGCAAATGAACGCAAAAAAACGCAAATAAAAGTCAGGCAAGTTAATAGCTCTCTTTATTTGCGTTAATTCGCATGTATTTGCGGACTACTGCTTTTTTGTTTAACAGCACAGAATTTAATTACTTTTTAAGCTGCATTTATTGCACAAACTACTTTAAGAAACATAGCTATGTCATTGAATACTACAGAAGAAATCATAGAGGATCTGCGTCAGGGCAAGATGGTCATTATTATGGATGACGAGAATCGCGAAAACGAAGGCGACCTGCTGATGGCAGCCTCGGCCTGCACCGCAGACGATATTAATTTTATGGCCCGCTATGGTCGCGGCCTGATCTGCCTGACCCTCACCCGGGAACGCTGCCAGCAGCTGCGTCTGCCTTTAATGG
>JALTRC010000587.1 GCA_026998145.1 Gammaproteobacteria bacterium | reverse complement strand
CACTACATCACCCCGCTGAGGCTCTCCGGTTTCAATAATTTTTTCGTTGAATACGGGCATTCTCAGGCCATAGGCAAATTTATTCACCAGAATAAAATCACCAATATATAAAGTGGGTATCATGGAGCCGGAAGGAATGCGAAACGGCTCGGCCACAAAGCCGCGCAGTAAAAAAACCACCAGTAATACGGGAAAAAATGATTTTGAATATTCAACAATAAGCGGCTCTTTGGGGCCTTTTTCTACACCACTCAAAGAGGGATCACCACTGTATTCATGGGGGTTCGCATAGCGGCGTTTCGGTGCCCACACCCAGTAGTCCAGCGCCCAGATAACGCCGGTTATAACAGAGCCGGCCAGCAGGAAAAATGCAAAATCAAAGTTCATGTGTTTTCTCGTAATTATTTATTATCGACTTTTAATACCGCTAAAAAGGCTTCCTGTGGAATTTCCACCTTACCAAACTGCTTCATGCGTTTTTTGCCCTTCTTCTGCTTTTCCAGCAGCTTTTTCTTACGGGAGACATCACCACCATAGCATTTGGCGGTTACATTTTTGCGTAATGCCTTAACCGTGCTGCGGGCAATAATATGACGTCCAATGGCCGCCTGTATAGCAATATCAAACATCTGCCGGGGAATCAGCTCACGCATTTTATCCACCACTTCCCGGCCGCGGGTTTGCGAGGTATCTTCGTGGGCAATAATAGCCAGCGCATCGACAGTTTCACTATTAATTAAAATATCCACCTTCACCAGTTTGGCCGCCTGAAAGCGTTTGAAATCATAATCAAAAGAGGCATAACCCCGGCTGACTGATTTTAGACGATCAAAGAAATCCAGCACCACTTCCGACATGGGCATTTCATAGGTGAGGGACACCTGCGAGCCGGCGTATTGCATATTGGTTTGCACGCCGCGCTTTTCCACACACAGGCTGATGACATTGCCCAGATAGTCCTGGGGCACCAGAATATTGGCCTGAATAATTGGCTCGCGGATTTCTTCGATATAATTGACTTCCGGCAGATCAGACGGGTTATGGATTTTTAACACTTCACCGCGAGTGGTTTCCACTTCGTACACCACCGTAGGCGCGGTGGTAATCAGGTTTAAATCATATTCCCGCTCCAGCCGCTCCTGCACAATCTCCATGTGCAACATGCCCAGAAAGCCGATACGAAAACCAAAGCCCAGCGCCGAGGAGGTTTCCGGCTCAAACTGTAATGCCGCATCATTTAAACGCAGCTTGTCCAGGGCTTCGCGGAAGTTTTCATAATCATCCGCTTCCACCGGGAACATGCCGGCAAAGACCCGCGGCTGAACCTCTTTAAAGCCCGGTAGCGCCTCATCAGCCGGATTATCCAGCAGGGTAATGGTGTCACCCACCTTGGCGGAATCGATTTCCTTGATGCCGGCAATAATATAACCCACCTGTCCGGAGGACAGCTCACCGCGGGGGGTACGTTTGGGGGTGAATATGCCCACATCATCCACAATATAACTGCGGCCGGTGGACATAATCTGCATTTTCTGGCGCTTGCGCAAAGTGCCCTGCTTGATACGCACCAGGGTAATAACACCCACATAAGGGTCGAACCAGGAATCGATAATCAGCGCCTTGAGCGGCGCATCCGGATCACCTTCAGGCGGCGGGATGGTTTCCACCAGACGATCCAGCAGCTCCACTATGCCCAGGCCGGATTTGGCACTGACCTGGCAGGCATCCACCGCCTCAATGCCGATTATGTCTTCAATTTCCTGGGCAACCCGGTCAGGATCCGCCGCCGGCAAATCAATTTTATTCAGTACCGGCATCACCTCCAGCCCCAGATCCATCGCGGTATAGCAGTTGGCAACCGACTGGGCCTCCACCCCCTGTGAAGCATCCACCACCAGCAAAGCCCCTTCGCAAGCCTCAAGGGAGCGGGACACTTCATAGGAGAAATCCACATGGCCGGGGGTATCGATAAAGTTCAGGTGATACACCTGACCATCGCTGGCTTTATAGTCCAGAGAGACGCTTTGCGCCTTGATGGTAATGCCACGCTCCCGCTCAAGATCCATGGAGTCCAGTACCTGGGATTCCATTTCACGATCCGTCAGGCCGCCGCAGATTTGAATAAAGCGGTCAGCAATGGTGGATTTTCCGTGGTCAATATGGGCGATGATGGAGAAATTTCGGATGTTCTTCATGTATGTGGCTGTTTACCTATGGCCTGCAACAGGGCGACCTGATCTAAAAAATAATGACATAAAACCTCGTCCCCGTATGTTAACACGGGCACCAGGTGGCCATAGGCCTGAGTCAACTGGGGGTCGGCATCTACATCCTGCTGGGTGAAGGCAAAATCATACTGTGCTTGCAGCGCCAGCAGCTGCTGCTGCATGTCTTCACACAGATGACAGCCGTGGCGGATATAGAGCGTAAACCGGCTCACTTATCG
>JALTRC010000586.1 GCA_026998145.1 Gammaproteobacteria bacterium | reverse complement strand
TCCTTTTCAACAATATCGGTCACTTCACCAATGGAGCGGCAGAACAAATCGGTAGACTCCACAATCGGCATACGAATTTCCCGATAACCATAAGACTGTACCGTATCCCGTACAATGGATTCAAAGTGCTGCCATAAACCTGTCTGCTCAGGCAGGATATCGTGCATACCTCGAATGGATTGAATATTTGTGGCCATATTTTCTTTATGTATTTGTGAATGGATTATTGAATAGAAGCGGTTTCATCAACGCTGATCTGCGCCACATTATTGGATTTAATATGTCCCTTTAAATCCACATCCTGATGATTAACACTCAACTGTACAGCCGGTGCATTGCCCAGAAATATATTAAACGGCGCCTTACCATTAAACTGATAATCTTCACCGGCTTTTAAGGTGGCATAAAACAGACGCTTGCCTTCCGCGTCCTGAATTTTTGCCCATGAGGCTTCTTTTGCGTGAATCTGTAAAAGATCCCCGTCAGTGGCCGGGGTTTGTTTTTCCTGTGCTTTTACCGGCGCCGTTTTTTCAACAGCAAGCGCAGCCGCCTTGTTTACTGGAACAGGCTCGGTCTGCAATTTTTTATTTTCAGCAGGCAGGCTCTTTTCTTTTAGCTGAGCATTTTCATCTGGCTGTAACATCAATGCTTCATCTGTATTTGATGAGCCGGACGGTTCAACAGGCTCATCTTTCTGTAACCAGATGGTAAGACCAATCACCAGCAAAATAATCGCTGCCGCCAGCAGCATAAGTGTCGGATTATATTTTGCCGTTTGAGTCGCTGCCTTTGAGTTATTTTTTAGTGGCGCCTCACCTTCATCATAATGCTCAAGATAGGTCGCAATGATTAATTCATCACCAATATTCAATAGCCGCGTATAACTGCGAATATAACCCAGGGTAAAGGTTTTGCCCGGCAGCTCATCAATACGGGAATTTTCCAGCGCTTTAATATGGCCTTCACTCAAATGAAGATATTCCGCCACTTCCAGAATCGTATAGTTTTGTCGCTCACGCTCTTCTCGCAGCAAAACACCAAATTGTTGCTTATGAATAATTTCGTTGGCAGCATCCGTCTCCGACGATTCAATCTGTGGGGACTGTTCGTTCATTTTTTCGTTAACTTCAGTAGTTGTTCAGCTTCCGGTGAGTCGGGAAACTGTTTGAGTAATTGCCGTGACAGTTGTAAAAAATGCTTGCGGTCATCCAGCAGGTTTTCTGCCTGTATCTGTAGCCAGAGGCTTTTTGCTGTTGGCCGTGCTATGGCATGTAAACGCTGGGTAAATGCGCGGGCCAGTAGTGGACGATGGGTTTTAATGCCCAACTCAGCCATGGACAATAAAGCCGATGGCAGGCGAGGCTGTATTTTCAGGGCTTCACGCAGATATTTTTCCGCCCGTTTGTAATCCGGTTTTTTGGCTTTTAATAAACAGTAACCCAGATTGGCATAGGCTTTTTCCGGGGTTTCATAAAACTGGTTTTTGATAACCTTGTCAAACTCGGCAATGGCCTGGGGAATTTTGTCGTGCTTGCATAAAAAAGAGCCGTAATTATTCTGTAGCTCAGGATTTTTGCTGTCGATATTCAGTGCCGTTTTATAATAGGCTTCCGCTTCGTCAGGCTCATCGACTATATCCATTAAAATCGCCATGGTGGTATAGGCCACGATATTAGTATCATCCTGCTTGATGGCTTTAAGCAGCTTTTCCTTGGCCACATCATACTGGCGGCGTTTAATATAACCGGAAGCCAGCTGCACATTGAGCATGGATGCCTGACGGCTTTGTTTCGCATCCTGTTTATCCTTGACGCTGTTACCTGCACAGGCAGATAAACCCAGCATCAGTAATACAACAACTAAGCGAATATATAATTTCATGAATTCATCCCAAGCCTTGGTTTTATAAATCGTGCTTCACGACGACTTTTATCGTCTACCTTACCCACTAACTGACCGCAGGCTGCATCAATATCTTCACCACGGGTTTTGCGTATTACCGTGGTTAATCCAGCTTTCATTAATACATCCTGAAAACGCCTGACCGCATTGCCCGATGAGGTACTGTAACCGGAGTTTTCAAAGGGGTTAAAGGGTATCAGATTTACCAGTACATTTAAGCCCTGTAGTCGCCTGATGAGTTTTTCTGCGTCCTGTTTACTGTCATTTACCCCGGACAACATCACATATTCGATGGTCAGCCGCGAGCGAGGAGAACGCTTTTCCATAAACTGATGCAGCGCCTGAGTCAGCTCTTTTAATGGATATTTTTTATTAATGGGCACCAGTTCATCACGCAGCGCATCATCACTGGCATGCCAGGAAATCGCCAGCTGCACATCATGGCGTTCTGCCATGCGCTGCATACCGGGCAGAATACCCGATGTGCTGACCGTAACCCGGCGTTTGCTTAAGCCATAGGCAAAATCATCCAGCAATACATCAATGGCGTCCATCACATTATCGTAATTTAACAGCGGCTCGCCCATGCCCATAAAGACCACATTGGTAACATTACGTTCCGGCCTGCCTTCTTCATCCAGCAGACGACAGGCCATCCACACCTGGGCCAGGATTTCAGCCGTGGTCAGATTGCGACTAAAACCCTGCCGGGCAGTAGAACAGAAGCTGCAATCCAGGGCGCAGCCCACCTGGGATGAAATACATAAAGTGCCCCGATCATCCTCGGGTATAAAAACCGCCTCAATACGGTTGCCGTCTTCCAGCCCCATCACCCACTTGCGGGTGCCATCACGGGAGAGCTGATCGACAATCACATCCAGCCCCCTGATGCAGGCAATCTCAGACAGTTTTTGCTGCAATGCCTTGCTGATATTGCTCATCTGGCTGAAGTCATCCACCCGCAGCTGGTGCACCCATTTCATTAGCTGAGAAGCACGAAAGGCCTTTTCGCCCATATTGGCGAAAAAGGCCTCAAGTCCCTGCCGGTTTAAACCCAGCAGATTGGTTTTGGTGGGTGTTGTTAAATTAACGGAGACGCTCACACACTTCCTCATTGGAGAAAAAATAAGCGATCTCGGCTTTTGCCGTATCCTCTCCATCTGAACCATGCACCGCATTTTCATCAATGGATGTGGCATATTTGGCGCGGATAGTGCCGGCTTCCGCTTCAGCCGGATTGGTGGCGCCCATGAGCTTACGATTCAGCTCGATGGCATCTTCCCCTTCCAGCACCTGAATCATCACCGGGCCGGAGATCATAAAATCCACCAGATCCTTGAAGAAGGGGCGATCTTTATGCACCGCGTAAAAGCCTTCGGCTTTTTCACGGCTCAGTTGCATCATTTTAGCCCCCACAATGCGCAGGCCGGCTTTTTCAAAATGGCTATAAATTTCACCGATGATATTTTTGGCAACCGCATCAGGTTTGATAATGGATAAAGTACGTTCAACAGCCATTTCAGGCAAATCTCCAGAATAAAACGGGGAAAATACTAAAGCCGCGATTTTACGCGGCTTTAGTGGCTTAAGCAAAGGCAACCAGTAGATCTGCTTTTTATATTTTGACGCAAAGACGCGAAGTCGCAGAGGTTTTTAAAGGATATCATCTTAAGCCAAACCCAATACCAGTAAGTTAATGGCTAAGCTTAAAAGTATTTCCACTTTTTAGATCCCCCCCCTTTTCAAAGGGGGGGATGAGGGGGATTTCAAATCTCCCCCAGCCCCTCTTTGCTAAAGAGGGGGGTTAACACTATTGAGTTTCATATATTTTCAATAATTTAGCGTTTAACTGACTGGTATTGGCTTGAACTCCACCCTTCAAATTTCTTCGCGAACTCTGCGTCTTTGCGTCAACTCAGTTCGCCAGGGCAGCTAGTCTTTTTCATCAATCCAGCTCATCTGGATGGCTTCCAGTATTTTTTCACTGGATGCTTCCGGGTCATCCTTGAAATCCTCCAGCTCACATATCCATTGATGCAGGTCGGTAAAACGTATCCACTGGGGATCCACATCCGGATGGGCCTCATCCAGAGCAATGGCAATATCCAGGGTATCTGTCCATTTTAACTCCATATTGCCTCCTAATGATTCTCTGAAACCATATTGATGGTGTATTTGGGGATTTCCACCACCAGATCCGTATCGTCTACCCGTGCCTGACAGCTCAGGCGGGAATCCGGGTCCAGCCCCCAGGCCTTGTCCAGCATATCGTCTTCATCATCAGAATTTTCATTCAGAGACTCCCCTCCTTCTCGCACATACACATGACAGGTGGTGCAGGCGCAGGACATTTCACAGGCATGTTCAATTTCAATGCCTTCCCGCAAAGCTGCGTCACAGATGGTTTCGCCGGCTTTGGCTTCGATTACCGCACCCTCGGGGCATAGCTCTTCATGGGGCAGAAAAATAATCTTTGGCATCAGTCTTCACTCTCGGTTTTAAATTCTTCAACTTTGTGTCCAGCCATGGTGCTCTGCACACTGCTGTTCATACGTTTGGCCACATAGGCGGCGCTGGCTTTTTCCACAGCGGCAATGGCATCTTTAACCTGCTGGGATGTAGTCGCCATATCTTTGCTTTGCACCAGTGCATCCCGGGCAGCCAGTATCACCTGCTTTTCTTCATCACTTAACAGGGCATCCCCATCTTCTGCCAGCGCCGAATCCAGGGCTTCGATGACCCGTGCCGCTTCCACCTGCTGTTCACGCAGGCTGCGAGCTTCAATATCATCACGGGCATGTTCCATGGAGGCTTTTAACATAGATTCAATTTCACCATCACTCAGGCCATAAGACGGTTTGACTTCAACACTGGCTTCCACCCCGGAGGTTTCTTCCATGGCGGAAACACTGAGCAGACCATCCGCATCCACCTGAAAAGTCACCCGGATACGCAGGGCGCCAGCCACCTTGGGCGGGAAGCCCCGCAGCTCAAAACGGGCCAGAGAGCGGTTGTCATCCACCAGTTCCCGCTCCCCCTGCACCACATGCACTGCCATGGCAGTCTGGCCATCTTTATAGGTGGTGAACTCCTGGGCGCGGGAGACAGGTATGGGTGTATTGCGGTGGATGATTTTTTCCGTCAGGCCACCCATGGTTTCTATGCCCAGGGACAGGGGAATCACATCCAGCAGCAGCATTTCACCGTCGGGATCATTGCCGGCCAGGGCATTGGCCTGAATGGCTGCGCCTATGGCCACCACCTTGTCCGGGTCGATACTGACCAGTGGTTCGCATTCAAAAAACTCGCCGACTTTTTCCCGTACCCGCAGGCTGCGGGTGGAGCCACCCACCATGACCACGTCGATAATCTCGTCCTTATCGACCTCCGCATCTCGCAGGGCACGGCGGCAGGACAGCAGGGTTTTGCCAATCAGCGGGTCGATCAGTTCATTCAGGGTGTCACGATTCAAGGAGCCATACCAGGTCTGCTGTTCATCCAGATCAATGGTAATGTCCACCGACTCCGCATCCGCCAGAGCCTCCTTGGCTTCACAGGCTTTTTGCAGCAGCAGACGGCTGCGTGAGGCATCCAGCTGATCATTGCTGATTTTCGCCTGCTGCATAATCCACTCGGCAATGGCATGGTCAAAATCATCACCGCCCAGGGCGCTGTCACCGCCGGTGGCCATGACCTCAAACACGCCTTTATTGAGACGCAAAATGGAAATATCAAAGGTGCCGCCGCCCAGATCATAAATGGCCACCACCCCTTCCTGGCCGGAATCCAGACCATAGGCCACGGCCGCAGCAGTGGGCTCATTGAGCAGGCGCAGCACATTCAAGTCTGCCAGCCGCGCCGCATCCTTGGTGGCCTGACGCTGGGCATCGTCAAAATAGGCCGGCACGGTAATCACCGCGCCGACCAGCTCATCACCCAGAGTCTCTTCGCCGCGTTTTTTCAGGGCTTTTAAAATATCTGCTGAGACTTCTACCGCGCTCTTGTCCCCTGCCACGGTTTTAATGCGGGGCACGGAAGTCTCCGATTCCACAAATTCATAGGGCAGCTGCTCACCCAGCAGTTTCAAATCCTCAACCCCACGCCCCATCAGGCGCTTTACCGAAATAATGGTGTTGTGTGGATCTTCCACCGCCGCCTCTCTGGCAGCCTTGCCCACAATGGTTTCTGTTGGCGTGTAGCGAACTGCCGAGGGCAGCAGGTGCTCACCATTTTCATCAGGCAGAGTATCGCTCTTACCACTACGTACGGTGGCAACAAGTGAGTTGGTAGTACCCAGATCAATGCCCACAGCGAATTTGCGCTCATGGGGCTTACCTGACTGACCGGGTTCAGCGATTTGTAATAAAGCCATGGATTTTTATTCTGGGTTAAAGCATTTCATCTTCAAGTTGCTCGGAAATCTGTTTGACTTCATTCTGCGCCTTGAGAATAAACTGCATTTTGCGAATGGATTCACGGGCTGCTTCCAGCTCGTTATTTTCATAGGATTGCTGAAACTGGTTCATCAGCTGTTTCATCTGTTTTTTCAGATCGCTGGCCATTTTATCCAGCGTGGATAATGGATCTGCCTGCTGACGCACATTTTCCAGGGATTCACGCAGCTCCATCTGCTCCATTAAAAAGGCCCCATCCATAGTGGTGTCGGTTTCCGTGCTGGTGTCCACGCCTTTGAGTTTTAATAAATACTGGGCGCGGGACAGGGGCGACTTCAGGGTTTCAAAGGCACTGTTAATCAGCGATGTGGCTTGCATGGCCAGACGGCTTTGCTGCTCATCCCCATTGGCAAAACGATCCGGATGATATTTTTTCTGCAATTCGTGATAGCTGGCAGACATGGCAGCCACGTCTATATCCACCGACACGGGCAGGCCAAAAATCTCGAAATAGTTCTGGGCAAACAGATCGTCAGACATGATTAAAGCGTGAAGCTCTCGCCACAACCGCAGCGTTCGGATTCATTGGGGTTGGTGAACTTAAAGCCTTCATTAAGGCCTTCTTTGGCATAATCGATTTCTGTGCCGTCCAGAATCACCAGACTTTTCTTGTCCACCACAATGGTCACGCCCTTGTCTTCAAAGGTGACGTCTTCATCGGGATTGATTTCATCCACAAACTCGATCACATAAGCCATGCCGGAACAGCCAGTGGTCTTCACGCCCAGACGCACGCCCAGGCCCTTGCCACGGTTTTCCAGAAAAGCCTTAACCCGATCGGCGGCGGCATCAGAAATAGATAATGACATAATGCTTACTCTTTGTTTTTACTTAAGTAATCTTCCACCGCCGCACTAATGGCATCTTCCGCCAGTACCGAGCAGTGGACTTTTACCGGCGGCAGCGCCAGTTCTTCGGCTATGTCCATGTTTTTGATCTGTTTGGCTTCTTCCAGGGTTTTGCCTTTCATCCATTCAGTCACCAGCGAGCTGGATGCAATGGCACTGCCGCAGCCGTAGGTTTTGAATACGGCGTTTTCAATCACACCGTCATCATTCACTT
>JALTRC010000585.1 GCA_026998145.1 Gammaproteobacteria bacterium | reverse complement strand
TACAGGTCGTGCGCACCGACAATCACCTGGTATCCAGCATTCTGCAATATGATATTGAAACCCGTAGCGCTTATGCGAAGGCTACCATTACATCTTCCTTATTTCTGGCCTCGCAAAAAGCCGGCCTATCACAAAACCTGACCATGGAACTGGCCAATATATTTGGCTGGGATATAGATTTTGCTCTGGATATTCGACAGGGAGACAGCTTTACCCTGATATACGAAGAAATTTATAAAAACGGTGAGAAGATTAAAGACGGCAATATTCTGGCCGCTGAATTTATTAATCAGGGCAAAACTTTTCGCGCCTTACGCTATACAAATCCAACCACTGGCACAACCGGCTACTACTCCCCCGACGGCCACAGCCTGCGCAAGGCTTTCCTGCGCAGCCCGGTTAAGTTCAGCCGTATCAGCTCCCGCTTTACCAATAAACGCTATCACCCTCTGCTACACAAATTCCGCTCCCACAAAGGCGTTGATTATGCGGCCGCCCGCGGCACTCCTGTTCGCGCTTCCGGCGATGGCAAGGTCATTTTCCGTGGCCGCAAGGGCGGCTATGGCAATGCTATAATTCTTAAACATGGCAGTCGCTACACCACCTTGTATGGACACTTATCCAGATTCAATCGCAAGGTTCGCTCCGGCAGCCGGGTAAAACAGGGGCAGATTATCGGCTATGTCGGCTCTACCGGCCTGGCATCCGGCCCACATCTGCATTATGAGTTCCGCGTTAACGGCGTACACCGCAATCCATTAACCGTAAAATTCCCCAGCACCAGACCCATACCCAAACGCTACCGGGAAAACTTTAAACTCACCACTCAGGGCTATATTGCTCAACTTGACGTTCTTTCCCGCACAGCCCTGGCTCTCAATTAATTTATGCCTGAACTTTATATCGGCCTGATGTCGGGTACCAGCATGGATGGTATCGATGCAGCGCTGGTTGAAATCGATAGCGGACATATCCGCCTACTCAATACTCATCAACACCCCATCCACCATGACCTGAAAAACCAGTTGCAAAAGCTGGCACTCAACGAGCCGGGGACCGATCTTGATATGCTGGGCACTTGTGATACAGAGCTAGGGATTGTTTTTGCTGACGCCTGCATTCAGCTCCTCAAACAATCCAGCATAAAGCCATCGGCCATAAAAGCCATTGGCTCCCACGGCCAGACCATCCGCCATCAGCCGGGTATTCAACACCCCTTCAGCATGCAAATTGGCGACGCAAGCCAGATCGCCTACAGAACAGGCATCACAACCATTAACGATTTCCGGCGCAAAGATATAGCCGCTGGCGGGCAGGGCGCACCTCTGGCGCCTGCATTTCATCAGACATTTTTTTCATCCCCCGATCATAATCGCGTTATTTTAAATATTGGCGGCATCGCCAATATTAGCTACCTGCCTAAAGACACAAACCAGCACTGTACCGGCTTTGACTGCGGCCCGGGCAACACCCTTATGGACGCCTGGATCCAGAAAAAACAACAGAAAGAATACGACAGAAATGGCACCTGGGCTGCCAGCAATAACATTCATCAGGGCTTACTTGAAAAACTGATGCAGGATGATTTTATCCATCGCCCACCCCCAAAAAGCAGCGGCCGGGAGCACTATAATCTAGGCTGGCTGAACAGGCAGCTTAGATCATTTTCCCCCATCGACGATGGCCAGGTTCAGGCAACACTCTGCGCCTTTACCGCCCATAGTATTTATTATGCAATACAGCATTTTCTAACTTCAGTTGATGAGATTATTGTATGTGGCGGCGGCGCCCATAACAGGCACTTAATACACTTACTGGACGGCTTATCCGGAGAAACAACACTAAGAAAAACCGATGATACAGGCATAGCCGCCGACTGGGTTGAAGCTGCCGCATTTGCCTGGCTGGCCCATCAAACGCTGCACCAGCTTCCCGGTAATTTGCCTGATGTTACCGGCGCATCCCAGGCGGTTATTTTAGGCGCCATCCACCCGGCAGGATGACAGCCCCAGAAATTTTTTAAACCGCCGCCAGTGCCAGCCTAAATGGTAGCGTTCTGCATGATTGCGAGGGAAAACCACATCCCATACAACAGCCAGCAGATAGGGTGCTCGCCCCGGTCGGCACACATTTTCCCATATCACATCCAGGGTGAAATCATTCAGCAATTTCCCATAAACACCTCGTTGCAAGTAATATTTATCCAGCACTTTATTAAAAATAAACCGCCGCAGAAAAAATCCATAACCACAATGAAGACGAAGCTGCGCCATACTATCTGCTGGGACCTCCGCCAGCTGATAACGTCGCAGATTATCCAGCAATAAATAAACCGGCCTTGCCAGAGCCCTTGACTCACACGTCCAGCGCAGTAACTTATCCCAGTCAAATTCTCGCTCCCTGTTCAGCAAAAACATAACGTCCAGTAACGCGAACAAACCACCCTGAGGTTTAAAATCCTCCACCCAATGAGCCGCAATATAAGCCACTTGCAACTCTGGACTTAAACGCATGACCTCCAGACCATCCAGAGATGAAGCCATCATTTCTCGACGTACATTTTCAGTAGAAAATGCCGGAATTTCTGCCCGCCAGCTTCCCTTTCTGAAAAGATCAATATGCACCTCTACCCAGACTTTTCTCTCGTCATGATAAAAAGGCATGGTGTGGTGGTGACCCTGATAATATTCAGGCGTATTCTCAGAAAACTGTTTATACCCCTGCTGAAACAGGGCTGATTCAATTTTTGGCACATCAGCCTGCTGCACCAGCACATCTATATCCCGCATCAGGCGCAATTCCGCTCGAGGATAATATTGCCGGCTCACAGACATGCCCTTTAATACGCAAACCGGAAAAGCCGAATCTGCCCCCTCTTTAACTATATCCTCTAAAGCTGTGAACTGATCCTCGGCAGAAAACACGGCCGAAAAATAGCTTGCCCTCAGCCTCTCATATAAATCAGCTGATAAACTTTTCAATCGATTTTGATCAAGAATGGTATATAAAAAAGCTCCTAATCCCGCATCTAACCCCCATTCAACTTCAGGTAAATCCGTTTTTTTTAGTTTATACTCACCACTGGTACTCTTTAATAATTGAAGTAATTCCATATATTACGCCGAACACCCCATTAAAAAGGTTTATATTGGCAAAACGCCCTGATTAGGGCACAATGGTACACGACTATGCAGGCAAATCGAAAACCAGTGGCTTGCAAAAACCTGAACGTAAGGAATATTGATGGTGAAACGGTCATTTTAAACCGCGCCACCGATCAGATTCATACGCTTAATTCGACAGCAAGCCTGATATGGGACATGATAGAGAAACAGTCTGATATAGACGCTATCATCGAGAAGCTAACAGATTCATACAGTATTAATGCCGATGTAGCTGCCTCGGATCTTAACCTGATCCTGCAGGAGTTCGCGAAACTTGAACTTATCGAAAGCGACATTACTGTATAAACATTGAAAACAGGAGATTCATATCATGAATGATCAAAATAACAACCGCCGAGATTTCATTAAAAAAGCCGCCTATATTGCGCCTGCTGTAATGACTCTATCTGCTATGCCGTCCATTGCCCAGTCAGGTTCTGGTAACCCCATTCGTTCAACCCATGGCAACCGCCCGTCTGGCGCGTCTCACAATGCAGGTGGTTCTCGACCTCATAATATGGGTTCTATGGGGCGTCGCGATTAAGACTAATCGCTTTACCTTAAACATGTAAAAATAAAGCCGCTATTTTCAGCGGCTT
Source organism: Gammaproteobacteria bacterium (assembly GCA_026998145.1). Classification (GTDB taxonomy): domain Bacteria; phylum Pseudomonadota; class Gammaproteobacteria; order SZUA-229; family SZUA-229; genus JALTRC01. Next base: position 3,660 of record JALTRC010000585.1, on the reverse strand, counting down.
TATTTTTGATTCAAAAAAACATGCAAGCACTCAAACTCAACATTACCGGCACAAATATTCTTATACAGTGCAAATCCAGCCTTACGTACGCCTTGCTTCATTCTATTTATGGCAGCATGCTACTGGAAGAAGGCACTCAGCCACTTTTCAAGCTGATATACACAGTCGACAGCAACAAAGACTCTTTCCATATTGAGTTCCCAGATCATAGCCAGTACGAAACACAGGACAGGGGCGACTTTCTATTTCAGTTTGAACAACATCTGGTCGTACAATTACAACTGGCTCGTCCCGAACTATTCTTTCTGCACAGTGCCATTGTAGAGTTTCAGCACAGGGGAATTGCACTGATTGCCCCATCCGGCTCAGGAAAATCCACTACTACCTGGGGCTTACTGCACGAGGGTTTTCAATACTTAACAGATGAAATGAGTGGCATTCACCTGGATACGCTGGAAATCTCGCCTTTTAGTCATGCCGTCTCTCTGAAAAAGCCGCCCCCTGCCCCTTATCCGCTACCAGACGGCGCGATTAAAACCTCTCGCGCTTACAATATTCCGGTAGATCAGCTTCCAGGCAAGTTATACAAACAACCACTAAAACTGGATACCATACTTTATGTGAAATACAGCCCAGATTACCAACAGGCTGAAATCTCCCCGGTAGGCACCGCAGAATCCTGCTCGCAGCTTTATACCAATAGCCTGAATCCACTATCACACAATCAGGACGGGCTGGATGCAGCCATGCAAATAGCCCAAAATACCCGGGCCTTTGCCCTTAAGACGTGCGATCTACAAAGCAGCTGCCTCTTTATAAAGGATTTTCTTAAGCTGTTATTTAGCGCTCATTAACAGGCTTATAAGCCCTCACCTCTGCCCCGGTATATATCTGCGTAGGGCGATAAATACGATTATCCTGCAGCTGCTCTCTCCAGTGAGCCAGCCAGCCAGCAGAACGTGAAATAGCAAATAGCGGGGTAAACTGATCTGTCGGGATTCCCATTTCCCGGTATAAAATACCCGAATAAAAGTCCACATTGGGATACACACCCTTGGATGCCAGCCTTTCTTCGCAGGCCTCTTCCAGGGCAATCGCCGTGTCAAACATGGGGCTGATACTGCCTTTTTTCTCCGCCCATTCCATCATCATTTTTTGCAGGAAAGTCGCACGGGGGTCTTTTACCTTGTACTCCCTGTGCCCCATGCCCCAGATTTTTTCCTTATTCTTCAGCCGTTCATCCAGCCACGGGACGACATTTTCAGGGCTGCCAATTTCCTCCAGCATATGCACCACTTTTTCATTAGCTCCCCCGTGTAACGGCCCGGCCAATGTCCCTATTGCCGATGCCACGACCAGATTTGGATTTGCCAGTGTAGACGATGTCACCAGCGCAGAAAAAGTTGAAGCATTTATGGTGTGTTCTGCATGCAGAATTAAACAGGCATCCATAATCCGCGCCAGTTCGGGATCCGGTTCCTCACCATTAAACATATACAGCAGGCTTTCCGCATAACTCAGATCCTTACGTACCGGATTAGGCTCATAACCATTACGCACATGTTCCCACATGGTAACCAGCGTCCCCATACGCGCGATGATTTTGGTTGCCATGTTCATGCTGTAGGTTTCATCATCCGGATAAAACATACCCAGGCTGGAAACAGAGGTCTGCAACATTTCCATCGGGTGGCCAGTAATCGGCAGACATTTCATTATGTCCAGCACGTTATATTTTACGATCCGACTATTGCGCAATTGTTGATCAAAGGCGGCTAACTCATCCTGTTTTGGCAGCTCACCATTGAGCAGCAGCCAGCAGGTTTCTTCAAAAGAGCTGTTTTGCGCCAGCTCTTCTATCCGATAGCCACGGTAAGCCAGCATACCAACCTCGCCATCCAGGTTTGATATGGCTGATTTTGTTGCCGGCACACCGGCCAGACCAGGAGAATATTCGCTCACCCCTTAAACCTCATCTTTTTCACAGGGCCCATAGGATAACAAACAACCGCCCGGCAACCTATTGTAATAAAACACTTTATTTTCCTACAGACATAAAAAAAGACGCTTTCGCGCCTTTTCTAAATCACACAGAGCAATGCTTACTCCGGTGAGAAGGAAGATCCACAGCCACAGGTTGTTGCAGCATTCGGGTTACGAATCACAAACTGGGCACCCTGCAGATCTTCTTTATAGTCAATCTCCGCACCCGCCAGATACTGAAAGCTCATGGGGTCAACCAGCAGCGTCACACCCGCATTTTCTACCTGGGTGTCGCCATCATTAATCGATTCATCAAAGGTAAAACCATACTGAAATCCCGAACAGCCACCGCCAGTAATAAACACCCGAAGCTTGAGATTGGGATTTTTTTCTTCCTCAATCAGGGATTTCACCTTTTCTGCGGCTGAATCAGTAAATACAAGCGCTGCCGGAATAGCATCATCAACAGTTTCAGCTGTCATTAAAATCTCCACACATATCTAAATTCTGGATTGTAAACTATCATTTCCTGAGTAAATTAGTCAAGTATTATTTAGCCCGACCAGCTAGCTGGCCGACGGGCTTGCTTCTGGCTCTTCTGCCTTGTCAGGCAGGGCCTGCTTGCTATTTTGAAAATCAATGAGCTTCTTTTCATCTTCGCAATGCACCAGGCTACCATTCACTTCTGCGCCCATCGCCATTTCCAGCAAATTATAAAACACATTGCCATTGACCTGTGCCTTGGATGACAGTTCTACGCGCTCCGCCGCATACACATCACCAATCACCTCCCCATTGAGCACCACAAAAGGCACCCGGACCTCACCTTCAATATGGCCATGCTCACTCAACACCAGCATGGAATCAGAGCCTTCTTCGGCTATCACATTGCCGACAATCTTGCCGTCAATATGCAAGCCGCCACTGAAAATAATGTCGCCATGAACTTCAATTGAATGGCCAATCAGCGTTTCAATTTTACTTGCTTTAGTTTTCGGTTTGCCCCACATTTTGGCCTCCTCCGGCAATTAATTCATCCCAGTTAATAACCCGCTCAACTCTGGGAACCCGTGATGAGCTTCTGGGTAACACCCGGATAAATAATGAAGTTGCTTCAAAACCCTCGGGGATTTTGATCGCACCTTCGAAATTCTGAAAATATTTAAATCCAAACTTCTGTTGTTTTTTAACTTTTTTGGTTGATATGGTTGGCAAGGCCAGTCGCACCTGCTTACCATCCTTATTATTACCTTCCAGCGATACTTCAACCACGCCTCGCACAACCCTGTCATGCTTTCCATCCTGTATCAGCACAATTTTATACTGATATTCATTTTCTTTTAGGGGCACCATCGACACTTTTTTCACAACCACGGCGCGACTGGATTTTTTCGGCGAAACAATATTGCGATAAAAAGTCAGCTCTTCCTTCATGTCCATAATCTGCGCCTGGGCCTGGGCCAGATTATGATTCACCTGTTTATTCGCATCTTCATCAATCTTATGGTCACGAATTAATTTTGCATTCTGCCGCAACAAACTATCTTTTTCCTGCAACAACTGCTTCACCTGCTGCTGCAAGCCTTCCGTTTCCTCATCCATCATCGACTGACTAAAACCCGCCTGCCGTTCTCCCATGATAAAAGCGGCCCAGATGGCAACAATAACCAGAAAAAC
>JALTRC010000584.1 GCA_026998145.1 Gammaproteobacteria bacterium | reverse complement strand
GCAACTTTAAAGGCGCCAAAAAATTGTGAAAGGGTAAACTGCATGAGTACAACGGCTACACTGCCGCCGAATACAATCAGTAGTGATGGTGCATTCACAAACAGCATCACCGAACCGCCGGTAGCGATGGCGCCAAAAATAAAACCGAATGCAATGAGCATCCCCAGTAAAGTCGCTAGATCCACGATAAATCCTTAATTCTTCCGAAAGTGTTAATATCTGCGGCCTGTATTTGCCCAATTATCAATATTGCAGATTGTTCTTAAGATGCCTAATGATTTTAGACAATATAAACCAATAGTACAGATACAAATTGAGGTTCTATGAAAAAAGATCGTGCGGCCGCTATCCCTGATTTTAATGAGGGAATAATACGTTCTGCATTAACGGAGAGGCAGCAGCTGTTGTTGCGGCAGTGTGAGATATTTAATGAGATTCCATCAACCAATCAGTATCTGCTGACCACGGCATTTAAGCCGGATGAGCTGCCACGAGTCTGTATTGCCGGGCGGCAAACCCATGGTCGTGGTCGATTGGGGCGGCAATGGCAATCGGCGAGTCCGTATAATATTTATATGAGTGTGGCAAATTTAGTAAATGTGTCGCCTCAGCTTGTGGGGTGTTTGAGTTTGTTAAGTGGAATGGCGGTGGCAAGGGTGTTGGCTAAATACGGAATTGAGGCGGGGCTTAAATGGCCGAATGATGTGCTGGTTGATAACCGGAAAATTGCAGGTGTGTTACTGGAAACAAAAGTGAAATCGGCTCGGCAGATATTGCTTGTGGCAGGTGTGGGTTTGAATGTTGATATGGCCGGCTTTGGGGCGAGTGTTGATCAGCCCTGGACAGATATGTTGAGTCAGTTACCTGATGGCGTGTCTGTGGATCGTAGCGTTCTGGCAGGTGAGTTATTGTCGGAAATTTTAAGTATGATGGAAGCATTTAAGCTAACAGGTTTTAATCAGTTCCGTTCTGAATGGCAGTCACTGGACTTATGCTATCAGCAGCCCTTACTGGTATATGCGGAAAATGAGCAGTTGTCAGGTGTTGGTCGGGGGGTGGATGAGTATGGCCGATTATGTGTTGAGGTCGAGGGTAAAAGGCGTTTTTTTCATGGGGCAGAAGTCAGTATACGGGTGAATCATGCTGTTAATTGATATTGGAAATTCCCGTATAAAATGGGCGCTGGCTGAGGAAGGTCAGAATGAGCTGGATGTCTATGCAGGTGAATATTTGCAGGACAATATGGCGGCGTCTATGCAGGTTTTTTTTGCTGATGTTCAGCCCTGCAATGTCTGGGTGAGCTGTGTTGCTGGAGATAAAATCAGTCAACAACTGGAGCAGTGGTTTGAACAAAACTGGAGTGTCAAAGCCAGTTTTGCCCATACTTCACGGCGCTGTATGGGGGTGACCAATGCTTACGAGCAGGTAGATGCTTTAGGTGTTGATCGCTGGCTGGCGATGCTGGCTGCTTATTCAATATATCAGCAGGCTGTTTGTGTGATTGATTGTGGTACGGCGGTTACGCTGGATTTGCTAGATCATAATGGCCTACACCAGGGTGGCTTGATTATGCCTGGCCTGCAACTGATGCAGCGCTCCTTACAGGCGGAAACATCAGCAATAGAAAAAGCCACTATAAAGGATGCCTTGCTGGCCAGTGATACAGCAAGTGCTGTGGGTAATGGCTGTCTTCAGTTATTGCGTAAAGGGCTTGGATCTATATATGAGGATTTGGCGCGTTCATTTGATGAAGATTTATTATGTGTGATCACCGGTGGTGACGGCAAGCGGCTGGCAGCAGAATTTAATTCCTATGAGTATCGGGCAGATTTGGTATTATGCGGGCTTCATTTAATGGCACGTCATTTTGAGACTCTTTAAAAATCTATGCGCCTTTTATTTCTGGTTTTACTTATCATCAATCTGGCTTTTGCCAGTTTTTTATACTGGGGGCCGGAGCCGGCAGGCGAGCAACCGGCAGCACTGCCAGCAAATCTTGTCTCGATTGAAATGCTTAATGAGGCCGGGCCGGTAAACCCTGTGTCCACTGAGGTGTCATCACCGCAGGCCAGTCTTCCCCAGTGTTATACCCTTGGGCCCTTGCAGGACGAAGACAGCGTTCAGGCTATTATGGCTGCCCTTAAGGGGCGGGCGACTGATATTGTTCAGCGCAGTAAACAGGAATCACGGCATCATCGTTACTGGGTTTATATTCCAGTACAAAAAAATCGTCAGGCGGCGATTGCCATGAGTCAGCGTCTGGCGAGGAAAAAAGTTAAGGATTACTATATTGTGCGGGGAGGCGATAAAAATAATAGTATTTCCCTGGGGCATTTTAAGGAAAAACAGCATGCGGATCGGCGTATTAAAAGCCTGAAGCGGCTGGGCTTTGACGCTCAAATCGAACCGATCTATCGCCAGTATAGGTTATTCTGGCTGGACTATAGGCTGC
>JALTRC010000583.1 GCA_026998145.1 Gammaproteobacteria bacterium | reverse complement strand
CGTATAGCGGCGGGGATAACCACTTCCGGGCCAAAGTCCCCGCCCATGGCATCCAGGGCAATAATAGGTGTTTTAGACATAATTTTCCGGCTGGATAAAAAACGGGCGGATTACACAATCCGCCCGCCTTCAATCATTAGCAATCGATATTAATCGTTTTTGCTGGGAACAACTTTGCGGCCACGGTAGTAGCCATCAGCTGTAACATGGTGACGCAGGTGAGTTTCACCTGTTGTTGAATCAACAGATAAAGTTGCACCGGTCAGTGCATCATGTGAACGACGCATGCCGCGTTTGGATGGGGTCTTACGGCTCTTTTGTACAGCCATGATATTCTCCAGTTTTCAATAACTTAAGTAAGTTTGTTAAAGTAAATCTTTTAGTGCAGCAAAAGGATTGTTTTTAGCCTTTTCCTGCTCAGCAAGCTCTGCATCCTGTTTCATACGCTGGGCCTGCTGCTGTAAATAATCCGAGCATTGCTGTTCATGTCGAGGCACCAGTGGCAATACCAGTAGCAGCTCATCTTCCAGCAACTGCGCAACATTCTGCTTGCCTTCCGTTACCAGCAAGGGCTCGTAAGTGGAGGGCAAGCGTTCGGCCTGCTCTTCATTCAGTACCATTGCCAGTTTAAAATCGGTTTGCAGATCAACCGGCATCGGCTGCATACAGCGCTGACAGGCCATCTCAACACTGGCTTTCACCTGCCCTTCAACAATCAGGTATTTACCCTCTCTGTCAAAATGCAGATGAGCCTGTAGATCCCCTTCATTTGGCTGAATCACTTCGGCCAGTCTGGATAGTTTGGCAATCGGCCAGCGGCCCTCAATATCAAGGCCGGATTTGGCTTTTTGCTGGAAATCTAATTGTTCAGGTAATAGCGGCTGCATACAATCGCGGGATAATAACCTCTTTGCCCCTGCGTGTCAAAAAATCTCCTTATAATTCAATCATTTCAGGGAAAATATCAATACAGCTCAAATTGGCCTTGATGGCAGCATGGGGATGGGTAATATGTGCGCCTCCAATTACGCTGATGATGAAACATTATGAAACTGGTACTGGCCTCCACCTCCCCTTTTCGCAAACAATTAATGGACAAGTTGCAGCTGGGTTATGAAACCGCATCACCGGATATTGATGAAACCCCGCTGGCCGGAGAGTCCATTGAGGATATGGTCAGCCGCCTGTCTGAAGCCAAGGCCAGAGCCGTTGCCGCTGAATATCCCGAGGCCATTATTATCGGCTCCGATCAAAGCGCCGTATTAAATGGTGAGGTGCTGCATAAACCGGGTAATTTTGACAATGCATTCAAGCAGCTGAAAAATGCATCCGGCCAGAAAATCATTTTTCAAACCGGCCTGTGCGTATATAACAGCGCAAAGGATAAAGCCCGCACAATTTGCGTACCCTATACGGTGGTTTTTAAAAAGTTGACAGATTCGCAAATTGAAAACTACCTGAATATGGAAAAGCCCTTTAACTGCGCCGGCAGTTTTAAATCTGAAGCGCTGGGGATTGCCCTGTTTGAACGCTTTGAAGGGGACGACCCCAACACCCTGATTGGTCTGCCTTTAATTCGCCTGATTGAACTGCTGGCAGAGGAAGACATTCACCCCATCTAAGCACCTGCCAGTATCCTCAATTACTGCTACACTTCTTGCTGATAACAACAATGAAAAAATTATGGCAAGTCAAAATTACCCCCTGTGGCACAACCTGTTCCGTTCCAAAGGTGACGATTTAAGCGAAGTCACCCGCATGTGGATGGCGACCCCCTTATTTGAACAAATTCCCGAGCGTAAATGCCGGGAGCTGGTTAATACCATGCACCCCCGCCACTACAAAGCCGGCGAAAAGATTTTCAGCAGCGGTGATATTGGCGCCAGTGTGGTGCTGATTAAAAAAGGCCATGTTGAAATCAGGGCCGGTGACAAATTACTGGCCGAATTATCCGAAGGTGATTTTTTTGGCGAAGTAGCATTGATAGTGGACGAACCCCGAACAGCCGATGCCATTAGCGTTGATAATGCAGAGCTGATTTTCTTTTTGCGTTCTGATTTAGATGAATGGATACAGCGCAGCCCCCGGGATGGTGCCCAGTTTATGCTGAATATCGCCAAGGTACTGGCCGCCCGTTTACGCCACACCAATATCCTTTTATCCCTGCAGGCCGAATAATGCTCAGTCGTTATTTATCACAACCTCTGGTTAAAACCAGCCTGCTATTTACCCTGATACTGGCGGTTTTTGCATTGCTGGCCTTTTTGCTGGCACCTTTGTTAATGCCCATTATTATTTCCTTTGCCCTTTATGCGGTACTGGAGCCTTTAAGCAGTATGCTGGAACGCCAGGGGCTTTCCCGCACCACTTCATCCCTGCTGGTTTTATTATTACTGGTGATTGTGAGCGCACTGGCGGTTTCACTCTTTTTACCTCACCTGCTATCACAGCTTGGG
>JALTRC010000582.1 GCA_026998145.1 Gammaproteobacteria bacterium | reverse complement strand
CCAGATAGGCATTGAGCTGATATTGTTTGAGGTTATCGATGGTTTTATCGGCCCGTAGCACAAAGTTATTATTGTAAGTGATGCCGGCGGGCACCGAGTAGGGCATATCCAGTGCGTAAACCCATTTGCGGTGACTGGGTTCCAGGGTAATGGTGTATTTAACCGGCTGGCCCAGGGCTTCCATAAGTGGTGAGCGGGTCTGGTTTTTGCTGCCCTGTGTCCAGTTAGTGCCATCAAAATGCCATAACACCAGTGCGCGCCAGTAACGCTGGGGCGGGTTGGGAATATTGTGATCAAACTTAACCCGAAAGGCGAGTGCACTGGACTGAATCAGTCGGGAAATATTGGCCGGTGACATATGGTCGCTGAGGCCTGTTTGCGCCGTATTTTTATCCGCCGGCAGTTGCCATAAGGGGCCGGGAATACGGGGAAACAGAATAAACAGAACCAGCATCAGTGGCAGGGCCAGTGCTGAGAGTTTACCGGCCATGGCCAGATCCTGTTTAAAGTTCAGGGGGGCGGTATGCTGGGTAATGCGCATCAAAGCCATCAGTAATACGGGGATGGAAAACAGGCTAATCAGTAATGTGGGAATACTCTGGGAAAACAGAAAACCGGTGGCCATTATAAAAAAACACAGGCTGATTATGATTCGGTAATCTCTGGCTTTACGGCTCTCCAGTAATTTAAGGGTCATTAAAATAATCAGCAGGGCGCTGCCGGCGGTTTTTCCTGCGATGGTGGAAAACTGCATAAAAACCCCGGAAAAGATGCCAATGCCTAACAGGAATAACAATATCTTAGGTGGCAGACGGGCCTGCCGGGTTTCAATCATCAGGCGCCAGAAAAGCAGGCCGGCAACCAGCACATTAATCCATGCAGGAAAATACCGGCTACTGGGCAGGCTGACCAGTAATAAGGATATGGCCACCCAGAACACGGGTTTATGAATAAGCTTGTAAATTTGACTGCTTAAGATATTCATCAGGCAAACAGGGCCAGTGCCCGCAAACATTGATGGCGATGCTGCAAACCTGTTGCACAGTTAATGCTTTGATCCGGTAGCCTTAGCCCGTAGTGAATATCAAGCTGGCTGGCTTCAATAATCTGCTTGCATAAAATTGATAACTTATCTTCTACGCTGATATTTTGTGGCAGGCTAAACCAGTCAATCCAGATGTCCTGTCCGCTGGATGACGTAAAGGTTTTGGTAAACAGTTCACTACTGCGCGCATAGGTTTTCCATGCAATATGGGCCGGATTATCGCCGATCTGGTAATCCCGTAAATGATCAAAATCATCCTGCCCGCTGGCTATTTGATAAGCAGATGTGCCTGCCTGATGCCTGTCCCGAACCGGCTGGCTTTCCTGTTGTGATATGGCAGGGTATACCACACAGTCGGCTGAGAGTTTTATCCATGACCAGGCATAAAATAAACCTAAGGGATACTCCGTGTACACTTTGATACGGGGCAGGGCCAGGTGACCCCGGCGGGATGTTTTAACCGGCAGCAGCAGGCTTGTGTCCGTATCGGCTTTTAACTGGTGAATAATAATCGGCGGGTTTTTATCCGCTTCTATCTGTATGTAAATACTGTCCCGTGGATTTGTGTGTTTAATGCGTAGCGGATACTGGGCTGTTTGCCCGGCAAACACACTGGGAGCCGGAGATGCCTGTATCTGTAAGCCGTTTATATTCAGATGCGTGTACAGCATGCTTAACAGGCTGACAGAGGCCAGTAAAAAACACAGCAGAAAAGCCATATTGTTTTCATAATTAATTGCGCCGATAAAAATAATCAGCAGCACAAAGAAAAACACCAGCCCGGCCTTGCTGGGCAGAATATATAAATGTTGTTGGTCAATAAGGGCGGATGCGCTCACATCAGGCTGGCGTTTATCGGCCCATTTTTCGACCCGGTGAATAAATGATTGGGGCAGTAATGGAATATCCGATGCCACTAAACCGGCACCTGTTGCAGCAGTTTTTGCATGAGATCGTCCATGGGTTCGTTTAAAAAGTCGCTGTGTTTAATTAAACGATGGGCGGCCACAGAAGGAAATACGGTTTGTACGTCTTCCGGTAATACAAAATCCCGACCTTCAAGCAGCGCCCAGGCCTGGGCGCATTTTTGCAGTGCCAGACCGGCGCGGGGCGAAAGGCCGCAGGCAAACCAGGGGGATAAGCGGCTGCTATGTAATAAGCCGAGCATATAATCCAGCAGGGATTTTGAAATATGAATTTTTGCAACGGTATTTTGATAGTTGAGTAATTGGTCAGGGCTGATAACCGCAGGCAGGGATTTTATTTTATGGCGGCGATCTTCCCCCTGTAATAATTCCCGCTCTGCCTGTGAATCCGGGTAACCCATTTCAATACGCATTAAAAAACGATCCAGCTGGGATTCCGGCAAGGGGTAGGTGCCAGCCTGCTCGGATGGATTCTGGGTGGCAATCACAAAAAAAGGTGAAGGCAGGGGGCGGCTCTGGCGATCCTGTGTTACCTGTTTTTCCTCCATGGCTTCCAGTAATGCGCTCTGGCTTTTCGGCGGCGCCCGGTTGATTTCATCGGCCAGTAAAAGCTGGCAGAAAACCGGCCCGGAATGAAAATCAAACTGCTGGCTTTTAGGGTTAAAAATAGAGATGCCGGTAATATCCGCCGGCAGAATATCGCTGGTGAACTGCACCCGCTGAAAATCCAGATCAAATATGCGGGCCAGGGCGCTGGCTAAGGTGGTTTTTCCCAGGCCGGGTAAATCCTCTATGAGTAAATGCCCCTGTGCCAGCAGGCAGCTGATTGCCAGACGAATCTGCTGTGGCTTGCCCAGAATAATATGGGACAGGCTGGCTTCGGCCTGTTGTAGCTTTGCCTGTATGGGCTTGATATCGGTTGAATGCATTTGATTTCCGGTATTGAAAATAGACTGTGAGTATAGTTGATTGAAACGATCAGAAAGGGTTCAGTGGCGCATTCTGCTTTATTTGTATAGCCCATGTTTTGCTGGGGCTATCAATGCTGGTAAAGCCGATATAATCCTGTTATTTTCAGTGCTGAAATTTCCAACTAAGAGCAGGCAGACGAGATGAAAAAAATAACCGTAATCGGAGCAGGTTTTGCAGGTTTAACTGCCGTCCGCGAGCTACGCAAACAGGATAAGGACTGTGAAATTACCCTGATTGCCCCCAGAGCAGAATTACATTATTTACCCAGCCTGATCTGGATACCCAGTGGCTTGCGTAAACGGGAAGATATTATTGTGCCGCTGGATAATTTCTTCCGGCGCATGAAGGTAAAATTTCATCAGGCCAGTGTGACCGGCCTGCGGGATGCTGGCCGCACAGTGGAAACCGATAATGGTGAAGTGAGCAATGATGGTTTAATTATTGCCTCTGGTGGCCGCTTTATTAAAAAGCTGCCGGGCATCGAACACGCCATTACTCCCTGCGAAGGGGTGGATGCGGCGGAAAAAATTCGCGACCGTATTGCCCAGATGGATGGGGGTACCATTGCCTTTGGCTTTGCGGGGAACCCCAAAGAACCATCGGCCATGCGCGGCGGCCCCATGTTTGAGTTTTTATTTGGCACCGACACACTGCTGAAAAAACAGGGACGGCGGGATAAGTTCAAGCTGGTGTTTTTCAGCCCGGCTCCGAAACCGGGTAATCGACTGGGCCCCAAAGCCGTGGGCAAGTTGCTGGGTGAAATGAAGCGACGCAATATCGAAACTCATCTGGGCCATAAAATGAAAGCCTTTGAAAGTAATAAGGTCATCACGGAAGCGGTAGAATTTGCGGCGGATCTGATTATCTTTATGCCCGGCATGACAGGCAATAAATGGTTTGATAATTCCGAGCTGCCCCGCTCGGAAGGCGGCCTGATTAAAGCCAATCAGCATTGCAAGGTTGAAGGCATGGACAATGTGTATGTGGCGGGGGACTCCGGCAGCTTCCCCGGCCCGGACTGGATGCCCAAGCAGGCGCATATGGCGGATTTACAGGCAGAAGCGGCGGCTAAAAATCTGCTATCGGAATTAAACGGGCAAACTGCCGATGCCGTATTCAAGGTCGAGCTGGTGTGTATTGTAGACAGCAATGACAGGGGTATTATGATTTCCCGCAATATGCATCGCAATACCATGCTGCCCGGCACGGTTCTAATGCACTGGGCGAAGCGCTTTTTTGAAAAAATGTATTTGCGTAAATATCGCTAAGCCTTGATTTTGAGTCCTTTAAAGCCCCGCATTCAGTCGTTGAATGCGGGGCTTTTTTATTACTGCTAAATCTTTTACAGGGTCTATACTTGCGGAGTGTAAAAAATAATAAAAGCTCTGTGATAAAACCGCCCAGCCAACAATCATCCGTGATTTTAAAAAACCTGCCTTCGCCGCCACCGATGCTGGCACAGTTTCTGTCGATTACACAATCAGCGGATGCCGACAATTCCCGGCTGGAAAGCCTGTGTGATGAGTACCCGGTTTTCTTTACGCAGTTGCTCGATGCCATCAATCAGCAACAGTTATTGCTGCCGGTAAAAGTCGATTCAATTGCACAGGCCATATCGCTGGGTGCGTTAGACGGTATTCGCCATTTATTACAGTTAATGGTGATTTATAAAAGTTTTTCCCAGTACAAAATTCGCGGTCTGGATCAGCAGGCTTTTTGGCAGGACAGCCTGAGAAGAGCGGTAAGCGCCCGTATGCTGGGTAGTTATATTGGCCTGGATACCAGCCGCTGTTTTCTGGCGGGCATGATGCAGGATATTGGTCTGTTCTGCCTGTTTCTGGATCAACCGGCAAAGGCCATGTTATGGCCGGAATTCAGAAAGCGGGAACCCCAGGCACGTTACAGCATGGAAGAAAATGTATTTGCGTATAATCATGAACAGGCGGGTGATGTTTTCTGCCGGCACTGGTCGATTGATGAGGGGATTCGTTTACCCTTAAGTCATCATCATACAAGTGATCAGATTGAATTGTCCCTGCCTGATAAACAGCTGGCAGATGTTTTAAACTGTGCCGACTGGATGGCTGCCATTTACACGGCAGCAGATAAAAGTTTTGTGATTGATCGTGCCCGTAAAATGCTGGCAGATGATTTTAAGCTGGCGCGTTTTCAGATTGAGGAAATCTGCGCGGCCATTCCCCGCCATGTGGATAAGGCGGCTGAAGCATTTCATATTGATCTGCAACCTCATCAGGCTTTCTCCCAGATACTGATGGAAGCCAATTATAAATTATCCGTTGATAATGATAATTTTCAGGAGCTGACCCTGCGTCTTGAACAGGCGCTGGAAGAACGGGACCGGCTGGCCGAAGAACTCAACCGGGAGCTGAGCCTGGCCCGTGAAATTCAGAAAAGTTTATTGCCTCCCATGCGGGATGATGGCTTTCCGGTGTGTGGCGTTAATTTATCGGCGCGGGATTTATCCGGTGATTTTTATGATTATTTTGAACTGGATGATGGCTGTATTTATTTTAATCTGGGGGATGTATCCGGCAAGGGCGCCAATGCGGCCCTGCTGATGGCCAAGGCCAGCAGTCTGTTTCGCTGTCTGGGCAAGCGCATTAAACATCCTTCGGAATTACTGGCTGAAATAAACAAAGAGCTGTGCGAAACCTCCATTAACGGCATGTTTATTACCATGATTGCCGGCATGTATCAGCCGGCCACCGGCTGGGTGCAGATTGTAAACGCGGGCAATCCACCGGCTCTATTATTTTCAGCCGATGGTATTGCCAGGGAAATCGAAGCCCAGGGGCCGCCGCTGGGGATTATGGATAATGCCGAGTTTCCTGCCACTGAATTTTATTTGCAGGACAGCAGCCTGTATCTGTTTTCCGATGGGGTAACCGAAGGCCTGCTGGAAGATGGCACGATGCTGGAGCTGGGTGGCCTGTATACATTTATCGCCACGCTGGATAAAAATCTTACCCCGGCGCAACGCATTCAGGCCATTGTCAGTCTGTTTCAATCTAACCAGCGGGCATTGCGGGATGATGTCACTCTGGTACTGCTGGAAAGGCAGGATTGATATGCAACTATTACAGCGACTGCATTTTTTATCACGGCCCGAAATGCTGCATCCGGTGCGTAAAACCATTCGCCAGCTGGCACAGGAGCAGGGCTGTAATGATGAAAAAATTAATGCCATGGTGATGGCCATTAATGAAGCCTGTATGAATATTATTCAGCATGCGTATAAAAATGATCCCAACGGTGAAATTATTCTGGAGTTCTGGCGCAAGCCCCGCAGCATTGTGATTAAACTGCTGGATTTTTCAGCTACAGTTGATAAGACGACTATCCGATCCCGGGATCTGGATGATATTCGCCCGGGCGGGCTGGGTGTGCATTTAATTCATGAAGTGATGGATAAGGTGGAATATCTGGATAACCCGGATGAAGCGGGCAATATTTTGCAGATGGAAAAATTCTTAAATGTGGAATGATTATGAAATATAAAGAAAGTGAACACGGGCGTTTTTTAATTATTCATCTTGAAGGAGAGGTGGATTTAAGCTGCTCCCCTAAGGCGCGGGAACAGATTTTAAAGGGCTTAAAAAACAAGCGTCATCTGCTGGTGGATTTATCGGCGGTTGAGTATATCGACAGTTCCGGGGTGGCCAGTTTAGTGGAAGGTTATCAGCAGGCTCGAAGCCAGCAAATGGATTTTGCCCTGGTGGGTGTGAGCAAGGCCGCCATGCAGGTATTACAACTGGCGCGGCTGGATAAAATTTTTGTGATTTATGATTCACTGGATGATTGCGAAGCATAATCATGACCCGCTGGCTGGCACTCATTGGATACAAAACCCATAAGGCTGTTGATGAGCTGGGTTATGCCTTTTTACTTTTGCTGGAATCTTTTCAGTGGCTGTTTACCGGTTATCTTAAACATCAGCCCGTATCCATTCGAAAAATATTTCATGAAGTGGTGGAGGCGGGTGTTAAAGCGGTACCTATTGTGGCGGTGTTATGTTTTTCCGTGGGCATGATGCTGGCGTTACAGGGGCTGGAAACCTTAAAACCCTATGGGGCACAGGCCCAGGTGGTCACCGGTATTGCCATTTCGGTGATGCGTGAATTTTCAGCTCTGATTGTGGGGATTGTGGTAGCCGGGCGTTCCGGTTCAGCGATTGCCGCACGTATTGGCACTATGCAGGAATCCCAGGAAGTGGATGCTTTGCGGGTAATGGGTATAAACCCGGTGCGTTATATTGCCGCTCCCATGCTGATGGCCATGATAATCAGTGTGCCAGCTTTAACCATATTGGGTGACATAATGGGACTGCTGGGCGGTGCGGTTTACACATCGGTAGAACTGAATATGAGTATCACCACTTATTTAAACCGCAGCTTTCAGGTATTGCATGTGTTTGATGTGATGCAGGGGCTAATGAAAAGTCTGGTGTTTGCCATGATGATTGCGCTGGTGGGTTTGATTAATGGTTTTC
>JALTRC010000581.1 GCA_026998145.1 Gammaproteobacteria bacterium | reverse complement strand
TTTTGCGCCAGCTTTTTTGAGCGGCGCGGCTTTTACAGCTGCCTCATCTTTTTCTGCTTTTTCTGCTGCGGCCGTATCTGTTGTAGCCGGCGCAGGTGCCGGTGGTTCCGGTGATGGTTCAGAGCCGCCGCTTCCACCGGAGGGAGGTTCTGGTGGTGGTTCGTTATTAGATGAGCCAAAACGAGCCATTAGATTATCCCAGGCCATTTTCGCCATAATGTAAAACATGCGCAGAATATAAAATAACCAGGTGGCACCATTAATCACAGCGCTATAAATGCGCATCCATAATGGTAATTTATATTCATCGGTTGCCACGCAACTGACCTGGGGATGTTGTTCAACCGCCGCTTTGGCGGCATCAGGATCATCGTCATCCAGATGCGCTGTGGCATAAAAATGTTTTTGCATACTGATGCAACCCAGTGGAATCACAACCAGTGTCAACACCGTTGCCACACCGGCACCGAATAGCAAACTTACCGCCATGCCCTTGAAGATTAGATCATCAAGAATCATATAAGCACCGGCCATTAAAGTGAGCGCCGTTATTAAAATAGGACGCATACGGGCCTTGCCTGCATTAATCACCGCGTCTCGAATATTAACGCCGTTTTCAACTTCAATTTTGACAAACTCCACCAGCAGTATGGAGTTCCTCACCACTATGCCGGCCAGTGCAATAAAGCCGATCATGGAGGTGGCGGTAAATTCTGCATTAGCCAGCCAGTGACCGGGAATAATGCCAATCAAAGTTAACGGGATTGGTGCCATAATCAAACCACCGAGAGCAAAGTTTTTAAACTCCCAGACAATCAGTGCATAAATCAGCAGCAATGCGGCCATAAATGCACCACCCATATCGCGGAAAGTTTCATAGGTTACGGTCCATTCTCCGCCCCATTCAAAGCCACTGGTAAAGCTGTCTTTTGGTGGCCCCAGTAAATTCATTGGCATACCGGTCATTTTGACACCATCGGGAGTGGTGTAATTTTTCAGCAGATCTTCAATGGCAAACATGCCATAAATCGGCGCTCCTAAACGGCCTTCCATTTCACCTACCACATATTCAACATCCCGCAAATCTTTGTGGTAGACAATGGGATCTTCCATGGATTTTACAAAGCGCCCCAGCTCAGTTAAGGGCACACTATCCCCGTTAACACTGAATACGGGCAGATTACCCAGACGGTTTATCTGTGAGCGGCTGCCTAATGGAGCCTGAATGACAATATAGGTGGGCTCAAGCTCACGGCCTTTTTTAACATCCCCTAACTGATAGCCACCCATTACCATGGCAAGAGTGCGATTAATGGTATCGACGGAGATTCCACGACGCACCGCTTTTTCGGTATCCACTTCAAAGCGCCAGAATTCATAGGGTTTAGTCATATAGTTATCAACATCAACCACCCCTTCTGCTTCTTCAAAGATTTTTGTCATATCACGGGCAACCTGACGGCGGGTGTTGGCATCCGGCCCATAAATTTCGGCGACCACAGTTTGCAGTACTGGCGGGCCGGGAGGCATTTCAACAACCTGTATTTTTGCGCCCATTTTTTTCGCGGTTTCTGTAATCAGCTTACGGGCTTCAACAGCAATTTCATGGCTCTGTCTTTTACGTTCATCTTTATCCAGTAACATTATCTGAATATCAGCCTGCCAGGGTTTATTACGCAAATAATAATGACGCACCATGCCATTAAAATTAAATGGCGAAGCTGTGCCTACATAAGTTTGTAAGGCGGTTACTTCAGGAATATGGCGAATTTTTTCAGCCAGTGTTGCGGTAACATTGGCGGTGACCGGCAGCGCCGTACCTTCTGGCATATTGATAACAATATTAAATTCAGGCTTGTTATCAAAGGGCAGCATTTTTACGGTAACTGCCTGGGTGTAAAACATGGAACAGGCCAGGAAGGTGGCAATAATTAAGGTGAATAAAAAGGCCAGACCGAGTTTCCGATTGGTACACAGGGGCATCATGCAGGGGTTATAAAAACGAGCCACCATGGCATTTATTTTCTTTTCCCGTTTTTCGGCTTTTTCCAGTGCTGATAATTTGGGGCGCAGGCGCATGGCAAACCAGGGCACAAAAATAAATGCCGCAATTAATGACAGGAACATAGCAGCAGAACCCAGCACAGGAATCGGTCGCATATAAGGCCCCATCATGCCGCTCACAAAACCCATTGCCATCAGTGATGAGATAATGGTTAATGTGGCCAGTATGGTTGGGTTGCCCACTTCCCTGACAGCATCGACTGCAATTCTGGTTGTGGTTTTTCCAGCGGCTAGCCAACGCCTGAATATATTTTCAACCACCACCGTTGCATCATCTACCAGAATACCAATGGTAAATACCAGTGCAAACAGACTCACCCGGTCAATGGTGTAGTCAACAACCCAGGTTGCCCAGATAGTCATTAAGATTACCACCGGGATGACAAAAATAACCACGGATGCTGCACGCAGGCCCAGCCCCAGTAAACATAAAATACTCACGGCTACTGTTGCTTCAAATAAGGCAATTAATAACTCATTAACTTTATCGTTAGCCGACTTACCATAGTTACGAGTAATACTGGCTTCGACATTATCCGGAATAATATGTCCCTTGAGGGAGTTCAGTTTTTCAATCAGCTGATTGGCAACGGTAACCCCATTAGTACCCACTTTTTTTGCAACCGCAATGGTTACGGCCGGTGCGCCATTGGCGGTTACTGATTTCCCTTCATCGGCAGCGCCAGTTGTATAGGTTGCCAGGTGTTTGGTTTCTTCGGGCGCCTGATGTACCCAGGCAACATCCCGAACATATACAGGCGAGCCATCACGAATGGCTACGACAAGATTGGAAATATCCTGAGCGCTTCGTAAAAAAGCACCGGTATATACATTGAACACATGATTATGGCCTTCCACAACGCCGGCAGACTGCTCAGCATTGGCAGTACGAATCGTATTGGCCACCTGTTCTACACTGACGCCATAGCCATTCAGACGCTCCGGTGAAACTTCTACACGAATCTGTTCTGCACGTCCGCCAACAACAAAACCTTTACCTGAATTGGGAACCTCTTCCATGCGCTGTAAAACATCCAGCGCCAGTGTGCGCAAAGTTGAATCATCCAGACTGCCATCTTTTGACCACAGGGTAACGGTAACGACAGGCACATCATCAGCTCCCATGGGTTTAACCAGAGGCATGGAAACACCCGGCGGTATTTTGTCCAGATTAGACTGAATTTTGTCATGGACTTTTACAATGGATTCACCCAGATCTTCGCCCACAATAAATTGCGCCGTTACCATGCCCTCACCCCGAGCACTGGCAGAATACACATGACGTAAGCCGGGAATTTCACTGATTAAGCGTTCCAGCGGATTAACCGCCAGGCTGGCAACCTGCTCTGCTGATGCGGCTGGATAGCTGAAATAAATATCCACCATGGGAACGGAAATTTTGGGATCTTCCTGGCGTGGGGTAAACATCAGGCCAAGCAGACCGATGCCAAGAAATGCCATCATCAATAAAGGTGTAACCGGTGAATTGATAAACTGCCGAGCAATGCGTCCGGCTATACCCAGTTCTTTTTCATTGATTTCCGGGATGTCATCCGGTTTTTTTTGTTCTTCGCTGTTATGAGACATTTGCTATTTAGCCCTGAATTAAACTGAATAAAGCGGATTTTAATTTGCCTTGTTCGGACTCCAGCCCGAGCGGATGGTCACCGGTGGATAAGCAAAAATTTGCTCCCCGGCACGAACACCAGATAAAACAGAGACATGATTGCGATCCACTAAATCTCCAAGCCTGACCAGACGCATTTCAGCCTGATTTTTTTCATTTAAAACAAAAACAGAGGGTAAGCTACCCCGTTTAACAACAGCACTAACCGGGATAACCGGCATATCACGAATGGGGGTATTCACATCGGGAATCATCACTTCCGCATACATACCAGGGCCGCCTGGTACACCGGGCGGCAGATCAAACTTTACAGTGACCGTGTGGCGCTGGGCATCAGCCGATGGAAAAATCTGTGCAACCCGCACATTAATATAGGTATCACCCACATCCAGTTTGGCCGGCACCATCATGTCTTTTTCAAGCACGGAAACCAGCCTTGCAGGCACATCCACTTTTAACTGTAAATTACGTGTGTCTGCATATTTTAATAAAGCCTGCCCCGGCTGAACCGTATCGCCAACTTCAACCAGTTTATGCAGCAACACCCCTTCAAAAGGCGCAATGGTTCGGGTGTCTCTTAAGCGGGCATCAATTTCATCAATGCGGGAACGACTCCCAAAAATACGGCTTTTTGCCTGCTTGATATGGGTGGACTGGGACAATAAATCCACATCACGCTGAACCCATGGGTTTAAATCATAAGCATTGCTTCCCCCCGATGGCCCCATCATGCCACCAAAAAACTTATCAAACATATTGGGGAAAAAACCCATGCTGGGGGTGGATTGTTTTTTTAATGCCTTTGGCGCCCAGAGTTCACGAGCATACTGAAGATTGGCATTTTCCAGTGTTGAGTCGTTGCCGTATAACTGAGCAATCGCCTGACGACGCTGCGCCAGCACATCATCATCATCCAGCGCTGCCAGTATGTCACCCTCGCTAAACCAGTCACCTTCCTGGCCGGCAATATACTCAACGCGCCCTGGCATTTGCGCGGTTAAGGTGACTTCCTTATAAGGTTCAACCGTACCTCCCAGCACCACATGCGCACCAGTGCGTGCATTCGCAACGGTAACCACCATGTTTTGCCGCTTTGCGTTTTGCATTGGATAATAAGGTTGCGATTGCATCTGTGATGATTGTGGATAATATTCGGCCAGCGCTAATGTGCTGGCGGATAAACAGAATGATGCAAGCAAACAGGCAGACAAACCTGTACGGGAAGGATGCGGTAATTTTTTTATTATCAGGTCGCCAGACTTCATGGCCCTACCTCTTTGAATGGGGGTTATATAAGGAATGGTTTTATACTCGGCCCATTACAGCAAAGCTTTTAATAAACGGGCCGGCCATGCGGGGATCTTTTACCATGGCGGCGTAATCACCCACAATAAATTGCAGTTTTCGAGTGGTATAGGCCATACCTAATCCCATCATGCCGGGTGGCTTCTGAGACCATTTTTTCCAGTTATCCAGTGAGGCGCGTAAATCCCAGTTCAGTTCTTCACCATTGTATTCACCCGCCGCCACAGCCTTACCATTTTCAATCTGTAAAATGCCAGTGGGGGCATCATCGCCTTCAAAACCATAACCGATATTCGAGTTAAAGCTAATTTTCGCCAGTGCATCCGATAATGCAGGTTCGTCATTCCATGCTTTTTGAAAACCTTCCATCCACTGCTGATCAAACATCGTCATAACTTTCCCCTTTTATTCATTTTAATATTTTTAATAAAGCAATCACTGTGCCAATCGCTAAGTTATTGTTTTATAAGGGGTGCATCATCAGATTAAAATACCCAGATGCAACAATATTTTTTATACAGGCATTCTAAGTAATTGATTTTAAAGTGTTTATGCCCTTATTAAAGTGACTGAATTGTTGCGCAACGTTGCAATGTTGCAACATCTGTGTGACATTATTCACAAATACTCAGGAGTCAAAATGGACAGTATCGATTTTGCATCATTGTTTGAAAATATTGTGTACTACATAGATGAGGGCATTATGGTTGCCGATAATATGGGGCACATTATTTACTACAACCCGGCAGTAAAACATTTACTGGGTATAGATAGTGATAAGGAATTAAAAAAGCTGAATGATATTGGCAAATTCAATCTGCAACGCTCCCTGCTTAAAGCGGCTATAGATGCAGGTGAAGTGGATGCGGCTGGCAAGCCCAGTGGCAATATCATCAGCTTTGACCAGCAATTTAAACATCACGACGGCTATAAGCATATTGAAATCACCAGCGGCCTGATTGCCTCGGATGTGAGTGGTGAAAGGCAGCGCCTGTTATTATTTAAGGATGTCACAGACAGGCGCCGTATTGAGGCCGTATTAAATCCGGCAGGAACCCCGCTCACCACCCAGGATCCTCGTCTGCTGGAAATTATTGAACGCCTGCAACAGATCTCCCCTACCAATGCATTTATATTATTACAGGGAGATTCGGGCACAGGTAAAACCCGTCTGGGTCGTATGATTCACACCCACAGTCAACGTGCCAATGAAGCCTTTATTGAAGTCAATTGTGCAGCCATTCCAGAATCATTACTGGAATCTGAATTATTCGGTCATGTAAAAGGTGCTTTTACCGGCGCCACACACACACGGCCCGGGCGTTTTCAAACCGCCCATAAAGGCACCCTGTTTCTTGATGAAGTCGGTGAAATTCCCCTGCATTTACAGGCCAAATTATTGCGCGCCATTCAGGATCAGGAATTTGAAATGGTCGGCTCGGATAAAACCGTAAAAGTGGATGTGCGGATCATTGCTGCATCCAATAAAAACCTGCGGGATATGGTGGATGCCGGCCAGTTCAGAGCTGATTTATTTTATCGCCTGGCGGTTATTCCCATTACCGTTCCCGCCTTACGGGAAAGACCTGGCGACATTGCTCTG
The DNA here is from genome assembly GCA_026998145.1 of Gammaproteobacteria bacterium. Lineage (GTDB taxonomy): Bacteria > Pseudomonadota > Gammaproteobacteria > SZUA-229 > SZUA-229 > JALTRC01. The sequence continues at coordinate 869 of JALTRC010000581.1, read as the reverse complement.
CTAACCAAGCATTTTTGCAAACAGCTGGCTGCCAGAGGCTATCCCGACAATATAGAATGCACCCATGAGGCGATGGATTTATTAATGAATTATCCCTGGCCTGGCAATGTAAGAGAGCTGGAAAATGCGGTTGAACACGGATTAATCTGCGCCATCGACGGCAAGGTAACAGAGCGCAGCCTGCCACAGGATATTCGTGATTACGGCAGCGCCCACAAGGCCTTTGAACTGATGGATGAAGGCGAGCAAAACCGTCATATCAAGGAAATATCAGACGTGCTGGAACGGTGTAATGGCAGCAAGGCAGAAGCGGCTCGCCAACTGGGTATCAATCGAACCACTCTGTGGCGATGGATGCAGAAATATAATCTGGATTAGTTTTTGCCTGAGCCACAAATCGATGACAAAGCGGTATTTTACAGACTCACTTTAACAGTATTGTAGCCAGACTCTTTAGCAACAAATAAGCCCATATCCGCCTTGCGAATGATGGACATCATATTTTCATTTTGATCTGACACGGTAGTTAAGCCAATGCTGACGGTTGTAGATAACACACCGTCGGGGATTTTTATTTTTGTCTGCTCGACTTTTTTGCGGATATTCTCTGATATTTTTTTCGCATCAAGCAAGTCGGTTTCATGCAACAGAATAATAAAGCCCTCTTTTCCATAGCGTCCCAGAAGATCTTTATCACCCAGAGACGACATTAAGCTTGTCGCGACTTTTTTATAAGTCACCAGGCCGGCCTCTACTCCATATTGATCTTTGATTTTATCGAAATTATCTATTTCAACAATTAAAATAGAAAAGGCTCTGGGCCTGGATAAGGCACCCAACTCAAGATTTGATTTTTCAATAAACTGTTC
>JALTRC010000580.1 GCA_026998145.1 Gammaproteobacteria bacterium | reverse complement strand
GAAGGGCAGCATATCGAATCCTACCGGGAACTGTTTTTCAATGATAATTTTCAGGAACTGGCGGGAGGTGTGTTAGTGGATCGCCTGGTAACCATTCCGGCAGTCGATGATAATGGAGACCCTATACTGGATCAAAATGGCAATCCTACGTTTGAGCAGGTTCCAGATCCTGATAGCGAGCTGTCCCCATCCATGAGTATTAATGGTGCAAGGTACAGTTATTTTATGGAAAAAATGACGGAAACCGAATTAAATGTGGGGCGGGTATTGTCGTCACCTACAGTTAACCATGCTAATATGCTGACACCCGCAGAATTACGTCTGATCGCTGAATGGCTGGATATAGGTGGGCAGTATTTTAATGACCCATTTGATCCGCGGGCTCCACAAAATTAATAAAAAAAGCTGATCATTCAGCTCGAATTGTTCAGGGTTTTAAGCATTTTCTATGTATATAAAAATGATACTGATGCTGTTGATATTGGTTTTCAGCAAAAATGCTTATTCTGATCCTGAGATACTTCAGCAGGTAAAAGTTGCCCAACCCTACCTCGAAATGCACACAGGCCCTGGTGGAGGTTATCCCGTTTTTTATGTGGTAGCGCGGGATGAAATTATCGACATTATTGAACAGCGTGCCAACTGGTTTGAAGTTCGAAACCAGAAGGGACGGCATGGCTGGGTTTCTTACGATCAAATATCAAAAACACTTTCTCTCAACGGTGAGCCGGTAAGCTTTACTCAGGTTACGCAGGAAGATTTTACCCAGCGTAACTGGGAGTGGGGTGTATTAGGTGGGGATTTCGGTGGTGCACCTGTTTTTTCGGCTTATGGCTCTTATTTAATCAACCGTAGTTTTGCTACCGAAGTCAGTTTGTCTCAATCCATCGGTGATGTGTCCAGTAGTGTGTTTTTCAAGCTGGGTTTTGTCATGCAGCCCTTTCCTGAATGGGAATACACACCTTTCTTTTTTATGGGTACAGGTTTGATTAATGTTAAGCCATCAGCAACCCTGGTGCAGCCTGTTGACCAGAGCAATCAGTTTTCAAATGTCAGTATAGGAATAAGAAAGCATCTGACACAGCAAGTTATCATTCGTCTGGAATACAGTGAATATATTATTTTTTCGGCAACGAAAGATAATGACAATAATGAGGAAATAAAAGAATGGAAGGCTGGCTTCGCAATCTTCTTTTAAATAGTTTGTTAGCAATATCACTTATCAATATATCGGCTAATGCAGCGGAAATAGGTGACGAACAAAGCTTGAACCCGGTTATTCAGCCGGAAATAGAGCGTATGGATTTTGAAGAGTCCAGAATTGACCCGGATAATTTTGAAATTATTGCATCAGCGGGTTTATTAAGTATTGAGGATTTTGGTGTTAATCCCATTTATGGATTTAAGCTTGCATACCGTGTATCAGAAGGTTTTTTTGTTGATGCAGAATTAGGCCTCTCCTCAGCCGGGCAAACCAGTGCTGAAATATTATTACCGGGTGCTCCTTTATTATCAGCCGGTGAACGTGATCTGACATATTATCTGGTTAATTTAGGTTATGACATTTTTCCCGGCGAGACCTTTGTAACCGACTCTTTAACCTATAATACAGCGTTTTATGTGGTTGCCGGTATTGGTAACACTGAATTTGCCGGAGCGAGTCATTTTACTTTAAGCATGGGTTTTGGTTATCGTGTTTTGATTGCGGATTATATGGCGATATATTTTGATGTTCGCGATCATACCTATAAGATGGATTTGCTGGGGGATAGTAAACTCACCAATAATATGGAAACCGGTTTTGGTATAGGGTTTTATTTTTAGCAGCTCAGATCATGAAAACATTTCAGATAAAAATATTTTTACAGCCTTCATTAAACCTGCTTAAAATAGTTATGGTTTTTTTCCTGATGATAGCTTTTTCGCCTTCCTATGGGCAGGAAGGTGAAAAGCAACTGGCTGAAAACTTTACCCTGAAAAGTCAGCATGGAAAAAATATTAAATTGTCTGAATTAACCGGGCAGGTTGTTTTACTGGATTTCTGGGCCAGTTGGTGTGGCACTTGTATCCAGCAGTTCACCATTCTTGAAAAATTACAACATAAATATAAAGATAAGGGCTTTACGGTTCTGGCGATTAATATTGAGCGAAATACAAAAAAAGCCGCAAGCCTGGCACGCAGGATAAAGGCCGATTTTACAATACTCTTTGATAGCCAGGGGCAATTAAGCCGAAGCTATGCAGTAGAATCTATACCGATGGGCGTGTTAATTGATCGTGACGGTTATAAACGCGAATTACTGGATGCAGAACAGTTGAATCAGCAGGCAGCTATGGAAAATAAAATAGAGGCTTTATTGAGTGAATAAATTTGTCCACACGATTTTAATCTCGGCTTTACTGCTTTTGCTTTCAGCCTGTGATGTCAAACCCTGGGTTAAGCCCTATGAAAAAGCGCATCTGGCTGAC
>JALTRC010000579.1 GCA_026998145.1 Gammaproteobacteria bacterium | reverse complement strand
ATATCACTACAATAACGAACGACCACACAGCACACTGAACTATATGACACCTGTGGCGTTTGCAAACAGAGCAGCATAAAATGAGTTTCTCATCGGATAATTGGTACTAAATTGGGGGTAAGGTCAACAGATGGCGCTATGGCGCAGAAAACCAAAATCCGGTCTGATCCACCATTCAGATCGCGGGTCGCAATATGCCAGCAAGGCCTTCCGGCGATTGCTCAAGGCCCACGGCATATCGGGCAGTATGAGTCGCAAAGGTGACTGCTGGGATAATGCGGTCGTTGAAAGTTTCTTTGGAAGCTTAAAACAGGAACGGGTTCAGTGGAAAAACTACCAGACTCGTTATGAAGCACAGCAGGATATCCTGGAATATATTGCCATGTTTTATAACCATGAAAGGCTGCATTCGTATCTGGATTACATGAGCCCGAATGCATTCGAACAGAAATTATTGGAAGTGGAAAAAGCGGCTTAACTGAGGTGTCACAAAATGCTTGACCACGTCAGATTTATCTAGAATCCCAGTATCGCTGCATTTCATAATACAGAAATGAGGCAGTCCATGTAATTAACACCAGACCTGTTAAAGACTCTATCCCCGTCAAATATCTTATATTACCTTCTGGATAAATATCACCAAAACCTAATGTCGTGAAGGTTGTAAATGAATAATATGCGCAATCCATTAAACTGCCATTAAAATTTCCCTGGAAAGAACCCCAGCCCTCTGTTTGAGACATAAAATAATAAGCTAGTGCAAATATCCATATTTCAATTGCATGGGCAACCAAAGCCCCAAATACACCTATAACGATTCGAAACCGATGCTTTATTCTCATTTTTGGGATATGCGCAGAGAGGTGAAATAAAAACTCATAATGCGCAACCACTACAAATGCAACAACAAGGCTATTTAAAATAAAAACTAGAAGCATATTTTTAGTTACCTGGAGCTAATAATGTTATTTATACAAACCAGGGAAATTCTGAAAACCACTAACTTTTGACATAATACAGGAAATATAAACATAGAGTGAAGTCTATGCATCAACTAAAGTGGCACGTTTTTGCTGCTTTGAATTGTCCGGTGCAGCTATTTGTTAGCTCTTTTTGCTGGCCCATTGCACTGAAATATTCGATATTCTTTCTCCAAATTTCTTTGCAGTCACAAGATCACCTGGCAAGGGTCCTTCGTCAGCACTTGCGTCAGAAGGTGATTGTGCCATCAGGCCAGCAAAGGAAGCGATATAATTTAAATCATTACGTTTTGCTTCCTTAGTCGTTGCAGGCATAATTCCAGTACCTACCCATATCATCGAATGCTGCATAGCTAAAGTAAACATATAATGAAGAGTAGATAGCTTATCACCGCTCATTCCAGAAGAGTTGGTAAACCCCGCTACTAACTTATCTTTCCAGTCTTGCGCAAACCATTGCTTACTTGATGTGTCTGCAAATTTTTTAAATTGCCAAGAAACCGTTCCCATATAGGTAGGTGAACCGAAAATAATTGTATCAGCCGCTGCTAGCAACCCCCAGCCATCATCGGATATTTCACCTTCAGAATTAATAGGAAGCAGTACAGCTTCCACGTTAGAAATACTAACTAAGCCAGAAAGAACTGCTTCTGCCTGCTTTAAGGTATGCCCATACCCACTATGATAAGCAATAACAATATTAACCATTTGAAACTCCTGTTACATTAAAAGAAATAACAGTATATGGTTGGCAGTTACAAAATGTAAGTAGGCACCCATTTGTGCTATACTTACTATTTTGTAACTCATGGTTGATTTATATGAACCCTACAGAATGCCCTCTACATTTAATAATGGAAAAAATTGCAGGCAAATGGAAGCTTATAATCATATATTCTCTCAATCAGAAAGGCGTTATTAGGTTTAGCGACCTCCATCGATTAATCGGTGGCGTTTCCCAAAAGGTATTAACATCTCAATTAAGAGAGCTAGAGCGTGATGGTTTAGTAATCAGAAAGGTATACCCAGAAGTTCCGCCAAAAGTTGAATATAGCTTAACTAAAAAAGGCACATCTCTTTCACGCGTTTTAGATTCTTTAGCTGATTGGGCTTCTGCTAATATGGCACCTGAATTGAGGAGCTAACGCCTTAGTTAAGCCGACCCCGAAACTGGGTGACTTTTGTGGATGCCTTTCCCACAAAAGGCGCACAGCTTTGGGGGTCGGCTTAAACTATTTGTTGGGCATGCAATACAACTGAAAACTTGCCCGCTATTTACCCAATGTAGCAATTCATTCGATAAAGTCTGCTTTGCAAGTTTTTACCGTATTTAGATTGCATACCACCTAAATCTACTTTGACTTTAACCCAGCTTAACTGGCTCGTAAACATCGAGCAGATAATTCAATTTATATTTTTCAGATAGTTCAGGCCGTAGTACCAGGACATGCCGGAGGCACATTTCTGATTTTTGAATCTGATTATCGCTCAGGAAATAAGG
>JALTRC010000578.1 GCA_026998145.1 Gammaproteobacteria bacterium | reverse complement strand
CTCTGGGAAATTTAAAATTCTCGTTTGATACTGAACAGAAAACCCCAACTGTTGAAATAGAACTGAACCAGTATGTTCTGCTGGCATCCAGCCATGAAAATGAAGAAGAACAACTGGCCCGCCTCTGGCTGGATAATCATTTTAAAACGCCGCTGGTGATTGTGCCCCGCCATCCGGAACGGGGCGAAAAAATTCAGCAGGCCTTAAGCAAACTCGGCTTCCATACAGCGCGCCGCAGCATCAACCAGTCGATTAATAAACAAACACAGATTTATATTGCCGATACTTTGGGCGAACTCAGCGGCTTTATGCAGCAGGCAGACATTGTGATAATGGGCGGCTCCTTTATTCCCCACGGGGGGCAAAACCTGCTGGAAGCGGCCCGCCTTGGCAAAGCCATTATTACCGGCCCCCATATGTTTAATTTTGCCGATGAAATGGAACTGTTTTTACAGCACAACGCCTGTATACAGGCTAGCTCTATGAATGATTTAAAAACAAAACTACAGGCATTATGGATAGACAATAATATAAAAACCGAATTGCAATATAATGCCTTGAGTCTGATGAAGCAGTGTCAGAATATTTCTGATTTATATGCCAGTGAATTGTCTCGATTATTTCCTGATGTTTTTAAGTAGTGTTGACGCGAAGACGCGAAGAACGCAAAGTATTTTATTTGATATTAGAAGCTCAAATATATGAAGAAAATCATCTGATTTAATGTGTTTATACTTCAATATCCTCAATACCCCCTTCGCGTTCTCCGCGCCTTCGCGTCAAAAAACCAACCGGCGAATATTTTCCGGCACCCTTATCCGATCACCCTCAACTGGCCAGCCCTGTTGCTTTGCCAGCTGTTGCAGGTAGGCGATACGTTTTAAGGTATCCGGGTGAGAGCTTAAAAACTCTGCCCTGCCATTACCTTTATCCTGTAAATTTTTAAATAAATCTTCCGCCCCATTTACGTGATGATAAATCTGCTGCACAGCTTTTAATGCCAGCTCATCAGAAGCCTGTTCCTGATCCCGGCTAAATTTAAGCAGGGTTAAACTGCCGGTTCTGGAAATCACCTGCGCACTGACATCCGAGGCCTGCCCCATAATCAAACTGAAAACGGCGCTCAGCACCACGCCCTTTCCCAGGCCTTTAATCGGGTGCCGAAATTTTACGTGAGCCATTTCATGGGCAAGCAACATGGCAATGGCATTTTCACTTTGCAGTTTTTTCAACAGGCCGCGATACACAAAAATATGTCCGCCTAAAGTCGTCATGGCATTAACCGTTTCATCATCAACATAATGCACACGAATCTGCGCTTCATCGGGCAGACCCATGGCCGGTTTTAGTTTATCGGCGATGGACTGTAAATAGTCATCCACTGCATTGCGCTCAGAAAACTTCTGATCCAGTGTCGACACCATGGATTGCTCAAGGGAATAAGGCACCCGTTCTGCCAGCCAGTCTATGGAAAAAACAATCAGTAAACTTAAAGCCAGCACAAGACCCAGCCCCATTGTCAGCAGAAAGGCAAACTCCTTTAAGGGGTGAGTATGGCTGGTATTAATGCCCTCGGGTATATCCGGCTGCTGACGATATTTCACGGCTTAACCGGCACCAGCGCCGTGCCGTAAGCCAGCACTTCAACAGAGCCGATTTTACCCCGGGCATTTTTTGAAATGGATGAAGTTTCCAGCTTCATATTAAACACCATATCTGCACCCAGTTGCCGGGCTTCCGCTTTCATACGCAGGATAGCTTCACGGCGCGCACGATCCAGCAGGGTTTCATAGGATGTAATCCGCCCGCCCAGTAAACTGCGCAGCCCCGCCAGAAAGCGTTTGAAATAATCCACCGAAATGACCACGCTGCCAGTCACCAGCAAACCGGCCCGCTGCACACCATCATGGGGCGGAAAACGACTGTTTACCGCAATAATCTTGCGCAGTTCCCCTTCACGCTCACGAATACTTTTATAGTGTTTCTTTTCCGCCAGCTGGCCGAACACATAACCCAGGGTCAGAAAAATAACAAAGGCAATTAAATCGTACATGGCATTACTCCAGAATAACCGCCGTGCCATAGGCAAATAATTCTGCCGCACCGGCAGTAACCGATGAGGTTGAGAAACGCACATTCAGCACCGCATTGGCACCCACCGCTTCAGCCTGTGCCACCATCCGGTTTACCGCTTCCTCCCTGGCTTCCTGTAATAATTCCGTATAACCTTTTAACTCACCGCCAAAAATATTTTTTAAGCCAGCCATTAAATCCCGCCCCAGATGCTTGGTGCGTACGGTGCTGCCCTGCACCAGTCCAAGATGCTCACTAATCCGCTTACCGGGCAGGATCTCCATATTGCTCACTAACATAATCTCTCCTGTTTATTATTTTTTATTTATGACAATCAGATCATACCCCGTTCCGCAAAAGACACCACCTCATCCCCCACCACAAAATGATCCAGCACCCGAATATCCACCAGCGCCAGGGCATCTTTTAAACGCAGAGTAATGCGCTGATCCGCATCACTGGGTTCGGCAATGCCAGATGGGTGATTGTGGGCGAAGATCAGGGCCGCCGCATTATGCTGCAATGCCTTTTTAACCACTTCACGGGGATATACCGCCGCACCGTCGATAGTGCCATTAAACAACTCTTCAAAGCAGATCACCCGATGACGCTGATCCAGAAACAGGGCAGCAAAGACTTCGTGCTTATAGTCCCGCAGCCGGTCGCTTAAATACTGGCGGGTTTCCTGGGGGCTGCACAGGGCATCGCCCCGCTGCATGGATGCGGATAAATAGCGCCGGGACATTTCCAGCACCGCCTGTAACTGGGCAAACTTGGCAGGCCCCAGTCCCAGATGCCGGCAAAAGCTATCCTGATCGGCTTTCATCAACTGGCGCAGACCGCCAAAGTCCTGCAATAAATATTGGGCCAGTTCCACCGCCGATTTACCCGCAATGCCGGTGCGCAAAAAAATCGCCAGCAGCTCCGCATCACTCAATGCGCCACTGCCTTCCCGCAACAGTTTTTCTCTGGGCCGTTGCTCCGCCGGCCAGTCTTTGATACTCATATTTCATCCTTGAAATCATCTGGAAGCCACATCCTAATATGAATAGCCCAATGACATCAAAAAAGATTCACCCGGCCACATCTGATAAAATGCCCGGATGAGTGAGCTATCCGGCAAAAAAATTCTACTGGGCATTAGCGGCGGCATTGCCGCCTATAAAAGTGCCGAGCTACTGCGTCGCCTGCAGGATCAGGGCGCAGAAATTCGCGTTGTCATGACAGCGGCCGCCTGTGAATTTATCACCCCCCTGACCTTTCAGGCATTATCCGGCCACCCGGTGGCCATCGACCTGCTGGATACCGAAAGCGAATCGGCCATGGGCCATATTGAGCTGGCCCGCTGGGCCGACGCCATTGTGATTGCTCCGGCCACCGCCAATACCCTGGGCAAGCTGGCCTATGGTCTGGCGGATGATCTGCTCAGCGCGGTCTGTCTGGCATCCACATCTCCCCTGGCCGTGGCTCCGGCCATGAACCATGTGATGTGGTCACAGCAGGCCACACAGGATAATCTCAACAGTCTGCGCCAAAGAGGCGTGCATATATTCGGCCCGGATAGCGGCCATCAGGCCTGTGGAGAAACCGGTGAAGGCCGCTTAATGGATACAGGGGCGCTGGTGGAAAACATTAAAACCCTGTTCAGCCCGCCTTTACTGGATGGATTAAAGCTCACCATTACCGCCGGCCCCACCTATGAAGCCATAGACCCGGTGCGTTTTATCGGCAATCGCAGCTCCGGCAAAATGGGTTATGCGCTGGCGCAGGCCGCACAACAGGCCGGTGCCCAGGTCACTTTGATTTCCGGCCCCACCAGCCTGCCAAGCCCCCATCAGGTAAAACGCATTGATGTGGAAAGCGCCGAACAAATGCTACAAGCCAGTCTGGATACACTGGACGACTGTGATATTTTTATCGCCACCGCCGCCGTGGCCGATTATCGCGTCAGGCAGATCGCCGAACAAAAAATCAAAAAGTCCGCCGATAGTCTGAACCTGGAACTGGTAAAAAACCCGGATATACTGGCGCAGGTGGCGGCCCGAGCCGATTCCCCTTTTACCCTGGGCTTTGCCGCTGAAACCGAAAAGCTGGAAGAACACGCCTTAAACAAACTGCAACACAAGCAGCTTAATATGATTGCCGCCAATCAGGTGGGGCAGGCAGACAGCGGTTTTAACAGCGAATACAATGCCCTGCAGGTATACTGGCCCGGCGGCCATCAGGCCCTGCCCAGAAACAACAAACACATACTGGCTCGCCAGTTAATCCAATTACTAGCCGAACACTATAAAAAAGAGCAATGAAAACCATTCAACTGAAAATACTCGACCCTCGCATTGGCAATGAAATCCCCCTGCCGGAACACGCCACACCCGGCTCTGCGGGCATGGATTTACGCGCCTGTACGGATGCCCCCATCACCTTAAAACCCGGTGATACGGAGCTGATTCCCACCGGCATTGCCATTCATATTGCCGATCCATCACTGGCGGCCACCATTCTGCCCCGCTCCGGCCTTGGCCATAAACACGGTATTGTGCTGGGCAATCTGGTGGGCCTGATTGATTCGGATTATCAGGGGCAGCTATTTGTCTCCTGCTGGAACCGGGGTGATACAGCGTTCACCATCGAAGTGGGCGACCGCATTGCCCAGCTGGTCTTTGTGCCAGTGGTGCAGGTGGATTTTGAGCAGGTCGAAGAATTCGGAGAAAGTCAGCGAGGCGCTGGCGGCTTTGGTCATTCCGGCCGGCAATAACACATAACAATCGATATTTAAAAGGAACACCATGAGCAGCATCAATCCCGCCATGTTTAAAATGTACGATATCCGCGGTATCGTCAGCACAGATTTAACCCCTGATGTAGTACGTCAAATCGGCCAGGCTTTTGGCAGTGAATCACTGGCACAAAACTGCAAACAGGTGTGCATTGGCCGTGATGGCCGTTTGCACAGTGAAATGCTCAGTCAGGCACTGGCTGAAGGTTTGCAGGCGGCAGGCTGTGATGTGATTGATGTAGGCATGGTGCCAACACCGGTTTTATATTTTGCCACCCATCATCTGAACACAGGCACCGGCATTATGGTAACCGGCAGCCATAACCCGCCGGAATATAACGGCCTGAAAATGTCCATGGGCACAAAAACCCTCTATGGGGATGACATCACCGCCCTCTATACCCGCATTGCCGAAAACAATTTAAGCAGCGGCCAGGGCAGCTACCGTCAGCAGGACATGCTGGAAACCTATATGGAACGCATTGTCTCTGATGTGAAACTGGAACGCCCATTAAATATTGCAGTGGACTGCGGCAATGGTGTGGCTGGTGTTTGCGCCAGCGAGTTATTTAATCGTCTGGGCTGTAATGTTACCGAACTGTATTGCGATGTGGATGGCAACTTCCCCAACCATCATCCCGACCCCAGCAAAATGGAAAACCTTGTGGATGTGCGCAATGCGGTGGCGGAAAAAGAGCTGGATCTGGGACTGGCCTTTGATGGTGACGGCGACCGGGTAGGCGTAATCGACAATAAACAGAATATTATCTGGCCCGACCGGCAGATGATTTTATATGCGGAGGACGTACTATCCCGCAATCCCGGCGCGCAGATTATTTATGATGTGAAATCCAGTTATCTTTTAGATGCGGCGATTAAAAAAATGGGCGGCGAGCCCTTAATGTGGAAAACCGGCCATTCGCTTATCAAGGCAAAAATGAAAGAATCCGGCGCCCTGCTGGCCGGTGAAATGTCCGGGCATATTTTCTTCAAGGAACGCTGGTACGGTTTTGATGACGGCCTGTATTCCGCCGCCCGTATGCTGGAAATTCTCAGCAAAAAAGCCCAGACAGCCGAAAAGATTTTCAGCGCCATTCCCAATAGCTGCAATACCCCGGAAATTAATATTAATTTTGCCGAAGGCCAGCATCATGTATTTATGGAAAACTTTAAGGCCGACAGCCAGTTTGATGATGCGGAACACATATCCACCATCGATGGTATGCGAATCAGCTGGAACAATGGCTGGGGGCTGATTCGCCCATCCAATACCACCCCCTGTCTGGTGCTGCGTTTTGAAGCTGAATCAGAAGATGCACTGGAAGACATCAAGAAAAAATTCCGCGAACAGATTTTAATCATTGATAACAGTATTGAACTGTCATTTTAAGGAACACGTTTTGGATAATAAAAAAGCCAATCATGTCGTTGATGTTTTATCAGAGGCATTACCTTATCTGCAAAAATTAAATGGCAAAACCATCGTCATTAAATACGGTGGCAATGCCATGACCGAAGAACATTTAAAGCAGGGCTTTGCCCGTGACATCGTGTTATTAAAACAGGTAGGCGTAAACCCGGTAGTGGTACATGGGGGCGGCCCGCAAATTGGTAAACTGCTGAAACAGATTGGCAAGGAATCAGAATTTATTGAAGGCATGCGAGTCACTGACCGGGAAACCATGGACGTGGTGGAAATGGTATTAGGCGGTCTGGTCAATAAAGACATAGTCACCATGATTAATCAGCACGGTGGTCATGCGGTGGGGCTAACCGGTAAGGACGGCGGCCTGATTCGCGCAAAAAAATTAAATATCACACGCAAAACTCCGGAAACCGATGTACCGGAAATTATTGACCTGGGCCATGTGGGTGAAGTCAGCAGCATCGATCCATCGGTTGTATCCATGCTGGATAACGATAATTTTATTCCGGTGATTGCACCCATTGGCATGGGCACAGATGGCGCATCCTACAATATCAATGCGGATCTGGTAGCCGGTAAAATGGCCACCGTGCTGGGCGCAGAAAAATTATTACTGCTCACCAATACGGTGGGTATTTTAGATAAAGAAGAAAAATTACTCACCGGCCTGGACTCCAAACAGGTTGATGCCTATATAGCAGACGGCACCATTTATGGCGGCATGTTACCCAAGGTAAACTGCGCACTGGATGCGGTTAAATCCGGTGTTAAAACCGCTCATATTATTGATGGCCGGGTTGAGCACGCAGTGTTGCTGGAGTTGTTGACGGATGAGGGTGTTGGGACTTTGATGAAGGGGTAGTGGGTGTCGTTTTTAAGTTAAAAGTTGTAAGTTAAAAGTTAAAGACTTCATAAGCACTTATGTCATTCCCGCGCAGGCGGGAATCTAAATACCTTGCAAGCTAACTTCCTGGATTCCCGCCTACGCGGGAATGACAGAGAATAATGCAGCTGCCTGACTGCTCTTACAACTTACAACTTACAACTTACAACTTACAACTTACAACTTACAACTTACAACTTACAACTTACAACTTACAACTTACAACTTACAACTTAAAACTTAAAACTGAAGACAATATGGCAATAAACTGGTTCCCCGGACACATGCACAAGGCACGCAAGGAAATTGCCAAAGCCATGTCCAGTATCGATG
>JALTRC010000577.1 GCA_026998145.1 Gammaproteobacteria bacterium | reverse complement strand
ATCCAGTGCTCAGCGCATGTGGGCACTGGTTACCATTTATGTCACGGTCATTTCCTGGTTTTACGCGCTGGGGAAAATTGTTTCACTGGCTCAGGACCCAACATTTAAAGAGGCCGTTAGAAAAAACACTTTCAGCCGGGAAATTCATAATCTTCACGATAATTTTATTTTAATCTGCGGCTTCGGGGAAACTGGTAGCGCACTGGCCCAGACACTTACCGAACATCATATTCACACGGTTGTTATTGAAAAAGATCAGCACATTATTAAAACCATTCCGTTGCGCAATTTTACCGCCTCTATTCCCAGCATTCAGGGAGATGCCAGTGACCCGGAACAACTGATTCTGGCCGGTTTGCAGAATCCCCGCTGCACGGCAGTGATTGCGGTTACCGCATCGGACAAGATTAATCTGAAAATATCCATTACCAGCAAATTATTAAACCCGGATATCTGCGTGGTCAGCCGCTCCGAATTTAATGACTATGAAGAAAACATGTATTCATTTGGTACGGACTATGTCATTAATCCATTCCATACGTTTTCCGATATTTTCTCCATGGCAATGCACTCCCCTTCGTTATTTTTACTCTACGACTGGTTAACCGGCGTCCCCCAGACCGATTTAAGTAATCCCATTTATATAAAAGAAGGTCACTGGATTATCTGTGGTTTCGGGCGTTTTGGTGAAGGCCTCTATCAGCGCATAAACAGGCTGGGTAAACCGGTCACCATTATTGACCCGTCAGAAGAAAAGCGTGAAGCCTTTATTGCCAAGGCAGAAAATCGAAACAATGATTTTATTCTCGGTACCGGCTTTGATGCCCACACCCTGCAGCTTGCCAGAATCGAGCAGGCGGTCGGCATTATTTCAGGCACGGATAACGACTCCAATAACCTGTCCATTATTATGACCGCCAGGGATCTGAACCCGGATATTTTTGTTGTCAGCCGGCAAAATCATAAAACCAACGAGCCTTTGTTTGATGCCACTGACGCGGAAATCGTCATGAAACCCAGTGACATTATCGCCCGGAAAATCCGCACCCTGATTACCGCCCCGCTGATGATTTCATTTTTAAATGAAGCCACTAAACAACCGGCTGAATGGGCTAATATTGCCATCAGCCGGCTCAGTGGTGCACTGGGTGAACGTCGCCCCAATGTCTGGACAATCAATGTAAACGAAGGCGAAACCAATGCCCTCTATGAAGTTATAAAATATGGCCGTATTGTACGCACCGGCAATTTGCTTCAGGATCCACGGGCCAGGGAGCGACAGCTCAGGGCGGTTCCCCTGCTGCTAAAACGGGGCGGCAAATTGTTTCTCATGCCCACAGACGATATTGCCATCAAAACCGATGACCAGATTTTATTCTGCGGCACACCGGATGCTGAGCGCAGCATGAAATGGACACTCAATAACATCCATAGCGTCAATTACATTATGACCTATGATGATGCGCCAGATGCCTATGTGTGGCGAAAACTCTATCGCTATATTAAAAAGCAGGAGCGCCGCAACCGGGCCAGAAAAGAAGGCGGCTGATTTCCCCTGACTGACAATTTACTGCTCTGGGCTACTGCAAAAAAATCCTTCAACCTGTATGATATGCCCCATTCAAATTTGCCCCGGTAGCTCAGCTGGATAGAGCGTCCCCCTCCTAAGGGGAAGGCCAGAGGTTCGAATCCTCTTCGGGGCGCCATATAACCCAACATAGAGAGAAGCTCATGTCTAAAACAGCCATTTTAATTGAAACCAATTTCGGCAATATCAAGCTTGAACTGGATGGAGACAAAGCCCCCATCACGGCCGAAAACTTTGTTAACTATGTAAAAGACGGTTTTTTTGATCAAACAATCTTTCACCGCGTTATCCCCAACTTTATGATTCAGGGCGGCGGCTTTACCGAAGACATGCAGCAAAAACCGACTCGCGACAATATCAAAAACGAAGCGGATAATGGCCTGCCTAACAAGCGCGGCAGCATCGCCATGGCACGTACACCGGATCCGGATTCTGCCAGCTCTCAGTTTTTCATTAACCTCAAAGATAATGACTTCCTCAACTATTCCGCTCCCACCTCACAGGGCTGGGGTTATTGTGTATTCGGTGAAGTCACCGAAGGCATGGATGTGGTTGATAATATTGCCCAGGTTGCCACCACTAACCGCATGGGTCACGGGGATGTACCGGTTGAGCCAGTCATCATGAACAAGGTCAGCATTGTTTAATCAATGAGCGATATTTTATTTATATCGGACCTTCACCTGTCCCCCGAGCGGCCGGACATTATCCAGCTATGCCTGTCATTTCTGGATAAACAGGCCGCCCGGGCCAGCCAGCTTTATATACTGGGTGATCTGGTTGAATACTGGCTGGGGGATGATAATCCCGATACCGGCATTGAAGTGGTTTTTGATAAGCTAAAGCAATTATCCGATCAGGGTTTGCAAATATTTTTAATGCACGGCAACCGGGATTTT
>JALTRC010000576.1 GCA_026998145.1 Gammaproteobacteria bacterium | reverse complement strand
GTTTTTTAGCCGGGTCGGCTGTTTGTAGCAGCGGGCGTTTATTATCATGGCGGGTGCGGGCAATTAGATTTTTGACATCAGTATGTAAATACAGAACCGTGCCGCGAGACTTTAAATGCTGACGATTCTCTTCCCGCAATACGGCGCCACCGCCAGTGGCCAGAACAATATTGTTGCGCTGGGTAAGTTCATCGATAATCGCCTGTTCACGATCCCGAAAACCCTCTTCACCTTCTTTCTCAAAGATCAGTGGAATATCCACACCGGTGCGCAGCTCGATCTCCCGGTCGCTGTCGATAAAATTCAGATGGAGTTTTTTGCCCAGCTGGCGGCCCATGGTCGTTTTGCCAGCACCCATGGGGCCGATAATGAAAAGTTTATTCACGTTTTTTAATGGTGCTTGTTTGAATTGTTTTACAGTTTATAGCATTTGGCCAGTAAAAACGCCCCGATGCCTGTATTTTTAAAACACAGGCTCGGCTTAATATTTTCCTGCTAGTTGGAGCTGCCTTTATTCATAATTGAGCTGTAGATAGGTTTCGGCAAAAATCGGGATTAGTGCTGGAGAGCCGCAATCACTGCGGGTGGTGCTATCACAGTCTGGCCCCTGATATACACTATCAGGGGCTGCATAGGCGCTGCCACTGATAACTAATGGGTCTGATGTGTCATAAGCGCCATTGTCATTTATATCCAGATAGGGGGTTTCGGTATCGTCAAAGACTTCGCTATCGGAGAGTAGCCCGTCTGCATCCAGATCAGCAAAACCTTCTTCCCCGTACGTCCAGGCAACAATGTTATTGCGTAAATCAAGTATGCTGCTGCCATTTAACAGTGGCAGCAAATTATTGGAACTCTTCCAGGTAACTGAGCAACTACCTTCAACCAGCCGGCAGGAAGATGCGCTGAGTGTGCCGTACTGTGTTTTAAAATAAACAGTGCCGGAACTGACAAGGCTATTATTATTATCTGCTGCAGTTACGGTGATTTCGGTTTCAATGCCCTGGGTCGAAGACAGATAGTTGGTGGTGCTTATATCGACAGAGGTCGCATTAGCGGCTACATCGCCGGCTGCAAATTCTATAACTTTGGGGTTGATTTCTGCTGCGCCTATGGACAGGCCTGTCGAAGAAATAATATTTGAAGTTGATGGGCTACCCCCTGTTCCAAAAGGATTTTCACCACTGGGTGCACAGGCCGAAACCAGTGCAATGCTGAATAATACCGGCAGACTTATTAAATAATTGTTCATAAATATATATCCTGTAAAAACCGGGCTTTATTCGGCCCGGCGCTTACTTATCTAGTATCGTTCGTATTTATAGTGATAAAGATTCTTTTAATATTTTAGGTGTTACAAAAATCAGTAATTCCTGCTTCTTGGTTTCATCCTTACTGTGTCGGAAGAAGCCGCCAATGAGCGGCAGGTCGCCTAGTACAGGCACCTTGTTTACATCGTCACGGGAAACGGTTTCATAAATACCGCCTAGCACCACGGTATCGCCATTATTAACCAGTACCTGAGTGGTGATTTCTCGGGTATCGATACTGGGGATATTGGCAAATATTTTACCAACCGCATCCTTGTTTACAGACAGGTCCATAATAATGCGGTCATCTGGTGTGATCTGTGGGGTGACCTTAATGCTCAATACGGCTTTTTTGAACTGTACCTGAGTCGCTCCACTGGAGGTTGCAGATAAATATGGAATTTCCACACCCTGCTCAATAAAGGCTTCGTGGCGATCTGAGGTGACCACCCGCGGGCTGGATACAATTTCACCATTGTTTTCGGCCTGCAATGCAGACAGTTCAAGATCCAGCAGGTTGCCACCACTTAAAATGGCAAAGGCAATGCTGCCTGCCGCATTGGCAACGGGCATATTAACATTCAGGCGGTCTGTGCCACCGGCAATTTCAACCGGGAACGGGGTGCCGCTTGTTGACAGGTTGTCCAGGCCGGAGGTTACAGATGCATTCGTGCTGTTAAATGTTCCTGATGAAACATTGAATCCATTGGCGCCATTGGCGGCTACATTGGTGCTGCCAAAGCGAACCCCCAGCTCCTTACTGAAATCATCAGTGGCAATAACAATACGGGATTCAACCAGCACCTGACGGATAGGAATATCCAGTTTGTTAATAATGCGGCGAACTTCTGAAATAACGTCATCAGAGTCTTTAACAATAATGGTGTTGGTGCGTTCGTCAATAATTACGCTGCCCCGTGGCGATAATATGCTGGTGCCAGAAGAAGCGCCACCACCGCCTGTATCACCTTCTTCGCCACCGCCTGCGCTGCCTGCATCAAATAATGCAGCCAGTTCTTTAACCTTGGCAAAATTGATCTTGAAGAATGCGGTGCGTAAGGGAGCCAGTTCTACGATTTGCTGGCGCGCTTCCAGATCCAGTTTTTCCTGGGCGGCAATTTCTTCGCTAGGCGCAATTAATACAACATTACCGGACTCACGCTTGGATAGGCCCTTGGCTTTCAGGATGATGTCCAGTGCCTGATCCCATGGGACATTTTTCAGGCGTAAAGTCAGATTGCCATCAACGGTATCACTGACGACTACATTAAGGCCGGTAAAGTCGGCGATAAGCTGTAATACGGCACGGATAGGAATATCCTGGAAGTTCAACGACAGACGTTCACCCGTATAACCGAACTTGGCTTTTTTCTGCTCTTCCAGCTCATCTTTTGAAATGGGGATCAGTTCAACAGTAAATGTCTTGTCGGTTTGATAGGCCAGGTACTCATAGTCTTTTGTTGAAGGTTCAATTTCAATGCGGGCCGAGCCATCCTGTTCGAAGCTGTTAATGGCTTTTACCGGTGTGGCAAAGTCGAGTACATCAAGACGTTGATACAGGTCGGCAGGAATTTTTGTGTTCACAAAGTTAACCACAATCTTGCCGAATTCTTCCGTAATATCCATTGGGATATTGGCTTCGGATAATTCGATAATAACCCGGCCTTCGCCTTTTTCTCCACGACGGAAATCTATTTTGGACACGCTTCTGGAGAGATTGTGATTGCTGTTGTCTACACTGGAGGCAAGATTAACAGGGCCACCGTTGGGTGTGGCTGATTCGCTATCCAGAATAATCGATACCTGATCGCGGTTAATATTAACTTCATAAGGAACAATTTCCGTTAAGTTTAAAATAACCCGGGTTCTGTTTTTTGCTGAGATGGTGGTGATTGACTGGGCAACGCCAATACCAATCGCATGTTTGCGCTCAGTCAGGTTGCTGACGGTGTTTTTAAAGTCGAAAGCAATGCGGGCAGGATTATCAATGGTAAAACTCAGGGGTTTTACCGCCGGCTGGCTGAGCTTTAAATTAATCTGCAAGCGATTGCCCGGCAAAGACGTATAGTCAATCGACTCTATTGCATTGGGTGCTGCATGGGCAAAGCCACTCAACATCAGAGCCATTATTGTTAGTACAAACAATGCTGGCCGATGAAGGTGAGTCGACAAAAGGTTATTCAGGTTTTGTAGCTTGTTCATGGTGACTCCATACATGCTAGTCGGTTCCAATGGCTAGAGATGCGCTGCGTTCAATATATCCGCCCAGACCATCTGAGATTATTTCAATAAGATCAATTTGTTGTTCATTTACGGCAATTATCTGGCCTTCATTCTGGCCAATATAGTTACCAACCTGAACACGGTGAACAACATTATTCGGGTCTTTAACCAGCCCCCAGGTAACGTCATTCTGTACCAGTATGCCCACCATCCTTAAGGTATCAAGCGGGAAGGCTTCCAGCGGTTCTTTAGGTCGCTGAGAGTCCGGGCGCAGGCCCGAGGCATTCGGTTTTTCATTTGATTCAGCTTCAAATGCCGGCTCAAAAGGATCCCGTAGATCTGCTGCTGAATATGTAAAGTTCTGGTACGGCTTAAACTGTGGCAGGGGTTGTACGCTGCCCAGATGTTTGGTTTTTGTTGTTTCTATAAACTGAACAAGATCGTCGTTGCTCTGGCTGCAAGCATTAAGTGCCATTACCAGAACAACAGGCAGCAGTTTTTTTATGTTATTTGAAAGCCTGTTGTGCATACTCAAGAACCTTCGTTTTCATCAAGGTACTGATAGGTGACGGCGGTTACTTCCATTATGAGTCGTACACCTGAATCCTTGTTTGGATGTTTAATTGTAATATCACGCATGGTTACAATTCGTGGCAGTGCGGCTACACCGCTGACAAAACGTGCAAACTGGTGATAACGTCCTGTAACCCGTAACTTGATGGGGAACTCCGCGTAGAATTCTTTTTGTACTAGGCCTTCAGGTTTGAAATATTCAATCTCAAGACCGCTGGCGATACCGGTTTGTGAAATATCGGTGAGTAATGATTCGATTTCCGTTTTATTCGGCAGCTGGCGAAGCAATGTGCCGAATGAGCGTTTCATTTCATCCAGCTGTTGTGCATAGGCATCCAGATTAGCTGCCTTGCTTTGTTTAATATCAAAGTTTCTGCGTAGCTCAACCTCTTTCTTTTCTGCTGCGTCCAGTGCGTCCAGCTGGGGCATAATAATGAACCAGATGCCAGCAGCGGCAACCAGTATGCAGACAATGACAATGATAGAAACACGAACAGCCAGTGGCGCTGAGCCGACCTTTTTCAGGTCTTCGACGTCGATCTGGCTCAGATCAATTTCATTCAGTTTAGACAGATCCATTATTGTTCATCCTCACTGTCTGAGTCTTTCGGTGCTGACTGTTTTGCAATTAAAACAAACTCGCTACCGCGGCCATCTTTACGACGACTTTCAATGACTTTTAATCGGGGTTTGGTCATCCACTCGGAGGCATCGATATTGCGCATATAGGCGGAGACTCGACCGTTGGATTCCGCAACGCCGGTAAAGGTTAGCTGGTCACCATTTTGCTGGAATTCTTCCAGATGCAGGCCTTCCGGTACGGTGCGTACAATTTCATCAAACAGGTGTACGATCTGTGGGCGCTTCTGCTGTAATGACTGGATGATTTCCATGCGGGAAAGCAGTTTTGTTTTGGTTTCTTCCAGGCCGCGGATTTTTTTCAGCTCATTATCAAGGCGTTTGATTTCTGTTTGCAGCATATTGTTTCGTCCCAGCTGGTGGTCAACAATTCGCTGTACATTTGTTTGCACCAGAAAAATAATGCCAGCAGTTAGAATCACGGAAAAAATCAGTACAGAAACAAACTGGCGGGTCTGTTCCTTACGTTTTTCGTCGCGCCATGGGAGTAAGTTAATATTAGCCATTAGTCAAAACTCCTCATGGCAAGTCCGCAGGCAATCATCAATGACGGTGCATCGTTACTAAGTGCCTGTGCATTAACTTTGTTGGAAAGATCCATATTGGCAAAAGGATTCGCCACAATGGTTTTGATGCCCAGCTCAGATTCAATCAGCTCATCAATGCCGGGCATGGATGCGCAGCCGCCGGCCAGGGCAATCATATCAACCGAGCTGTGGGTGCCGGAGGTGTAGAAAAACTGTAGAAAACGGCTCACCTGTTGTGCGGTGGTTTCTTTAAAAGGTTCCAGGACTTCTGGAATATAGTTGTCTGGCAGGCCGCCGGCTTTTTTCAGTCGTCCGGCTTCTTCATAGGCAAGACCGTAGCGACGCATAATTTCTTCCGTTAGCTGCTTGCCGCCAAAAGACTGCTCACGAGTGTAAATCAGCTCATCGTTTTCAATAACATTCAGGCTGGTCATGGTTGCACCGACATCCAGCACTGCCAGCACAAAAGGCTCGTCTTCATCTTCTTGTTCATTCAACGAGCTTTTTTCGAGCAGATGGCTGGCCCGCTCGATGGTGTAGGCTTCCACATCCACGATTTTAGTGGTGATGTCGGCCATTTCTGTGGCTGCGGTACGCATCTCTACATTTTCGCTTCGAGAGGCGGCCAGTAAAACATCTACTGTATCCGGATTGTCCTTGCTGGGGCCGAGCACCTGAAAATCCAGATTAATTTCTTCCAGCGGATAGGGAATGTACTGATCCGCTTCAAGCTCGATGCGTTGTTCCATATCATCCTCGGATAAGGAGGCTGGCATGGTAATGATTTTGGTTATGACGGCAGAGCCGGCAACGGCAACGGCCGCCAGCTTGCATTTTGTGCCGGATTTTTTCACGGCTTTTTGCAAAGTTTCACCAACGGCCTCAACATCCTGGATGTTTTTTTCCACGACTGCATTGGCAGGCAGTGGTTCAACCGCCAGACTTTCGACACGGTAACCGCTATCTGTTTGAGATAGCTCAACCAGCTTCACTGACGTGGAGCTGATATCAATACCGAGTAATGTTGGTTTTTTGCGTTTCAGTTGAAACACCATTCCGCCCTCTTAATCCATTGTGCTTAGGTAGTTATAGCTCTTTTTTACGTATTTGCATTAAATATTAGCTGCAAGTATCGAATAATACTAGCCTAATTTTAAAATCATGTCGCTTCAGGGGTGTTCAGAGGCTATAATTTTGTTACTTTTTTAGCCTTAAAGAAGGGCTTTTTCTGAATAGAACTGGATAGATAATAGTGTATTTTCTTCAGTTTTCAGGAAGTTAATTCAAAATGTATGTTGGCAATCTGTATTTTTTCCGCCTTAAAAATGTTTTACTGCCCGCCTGTATTTAGTATAGGGCGAAGGAACTTATTAATAATATGGCAAAATTTCTAACGTTTCTGCGTATCAGTTTCAAATTATTCCTTGCCGGTTTGATTCTTTCGCTGGCCGGGCTGATTGGCCTGTATCTGTATCTTGAGCCGAAACTGCCTTCAATTGAGGGCCTGAGCGATATTCGTTTGCAGGTTCCGCTGCGCATTTATACTGATGACGGCAGCCTGATGGCTGAATACGGGGAGAAGCGTCGTACTCCCAAGGCGCTGGACGAGATTCCTGAAAAATTACGTCAGGCTTTTCTGTCGGCAGAGGATGACCGCTTTTATGAGCATCCGGGCGTGGACTATCAGGGTATCCTGCGTGCCATGGCTCATTTGATTAAAACCGGTGAGCGGGGTCAGGGTGGGAGTACGATTACCATGCAGCTGGCGCGAAATTTTTATCTAAGTAGTGAAAAAACCTACGGACGGAAAATTAACGAAATTTTTCTGGCTCTTAAAATAGAGCAGGAGCTGACTAAGGATCGCATCCTTGAGCTGTACCTGAATAAAATCTATCTGGGTAATCGCGCCTATGGCGTGGCGGCGGCGGCACGAGTGTATTATGGCAAGGCGCTTAAAGATCTGAATCTGGCGCAAATAGCCATGATTGCCGGCCTGCCCAAGGCGCCTTCCCGTTATAACCCGGTTATTAATCCCCAGCGGGCACTGACTCGACGGGATTATGTGCTGGGGCGGATGCGGGAGCTGGGATATATCAATGATGCGGAATATCGCTGGGCCAAAGCTCAGCCGACAACGGCAGGTTTGCATGATTCGCCGGTGGAAGTGGATGCCGCTTATGTGGCGGAAATGGTGCGAGCGGAAATTTCCCGTCAGTTTGGCGAAGAGGCCTATAACCGTG
>JALTRC010000575.1 GCA_026998145.1 Gammaproteobacteria bacterium | reverse complement strand
GCAATAACACCGTGTGTGTCAGAAATAATGGCAATGCGTAGGGTCTTACTGGGCATGAATGAATCCTGTGATTAAAAAACCGCATAAATCTTTGAGAGGATTTATGCGGTTGGGAATTTTACGTTGACTGTGAAGTTTAGTCTAGCAGATAGAAAATAAGGGCTTATTCGCTATCTTTAGGCTCCTGCTGTTCTTTCTCTTCTTCCACTTCCAGCTTGTAGGACATATAAGGGTCATTGGCCTTGGCTTTTTCAATTTCCAGTTTACGGCGCATTTCAATGACTTCTTTTCTTTCTTCGGCACGTTTTTCCAGGGCACCATCTACTTCAGGAATGGTTTTTTCATTAAACAGTACCTGGCGTAACAGGCGGAAGCCAAAATACATACAGTCAATATCATCATTGGCGATCTTGTCGTAGGTTTCCTCATCCAGCTGGTAATTGTTTTTAAAAGCCGGGCTTAACACAAAGCGGCGGAAACGATCCTGGTCGAAGCAGGCCATAAAGAATAATTGCAGGCTCATTTCAGGTGGCTTGCCCACGCCGGGACCCATGGATTTTTTCTTAAGAATCAGCTGGAAGTATTCAATATTGTGCTGGTCGAAGTCGATAACTTTCTGATCTTCACGGAAGCTCTGAATGTTATAGGTTTTATCTTCTTCGTGGCCCTTGCAGTGATCTTCCTTAACCAGTACAAAGTGCTGATTTTCATGGCCCTGATCGGCTTTTTTCATGGACAGATTGCCCAGCGGATAATAACGACAGGCCGAAGGGCGATCCTCGTAAATGGTGCAGCCTTCCACTTCATGCATAAACAGGCAGGTGCCTTCGTCAGTGGTGCGCAGCTTCAGGCCGGGTACACCATCTGCGTCCATGGTGAAAGGCACTGTATGCTCTTTGAGAACCGTTGAGGAGTCTTTGCCGGTGGCTTTTTTCAGGCGTATGATGTCGTAGGGTGTCAGGGTCAGGTCGGCGCGTTTACAGCAGGCATTCCAGCAGGAAATACCCTTATGGCAGCTGAATTTGATCTCTGTATTGGGATCAAGAATGGCAGGCATTACGTCGCTTTTAAAAGGAATGTCTTCAATACTAATGTCATCAC
Organism: Gammaproteobacteria bacterium; assembly: GCA_026998145.1. Taxonomy (GTDB): domain Bacteria; phylum Pseudomonadota; class Gammaproteobacteria; order SZUA-229; family SZUA-229; genus JALTRC01. The sequence continues at coordinate 1,390 of JALTRC010000575.1, read as the reverse complement.
TCATGTGACTTCTCCGGGTTAATCTACTACTGACAAAGTTTTGTCAGCTTATATTCATTAAGGCAAAAGCTCATCGCCTATATGTGGGCGTTTGGCTTAATAAACAATGGCCATAACCACAAATTTCCTGCAGTAATTGTGGGTGGATAAAAAAACGGGCCCCTTTTCAGGAGCCCGCCTTCTAATCTAACGATTCAAATAAGGCTTATTTGAACAGTTTAGACTTATCTACCAGATCAACGTGTGCACGTTTGAAGCAGGTCCACTTGCCTGTTTCTTTATCATAGATAGAGTTTACGAAGCAGTGCCAGTTTTCTTCATCAACGAAGTTTTTGTCGGCACGGTAGTAGAAGCCAGGATAACGAGATTCTTCACGGAACTCGATGTGCTTCAGGTGAGCTTCAGCTGTCAGGATACGGTGATAGTTTTCCCATGCACGAAGTAATTCGTGAAGGTCTTTAGCACGCATCTTTTCAGCATCTTCTTTCAGCATGTCCAGTTTTTCACCGGCAACTTTCATCATCTCAGCGTTAGTGTTGTAGTAAGTTGCAACACCAGCTACATATTCGTCCATGATCTTTTGCAGACGGAATTGCAGCATCTTAGGAGTGATGTAGTTAGGGTTAACATCAATTGCTGTTGTGTAATCCTTAAATTCAAGGAAGTTCTTAGCAGGCTTGATGATAGCCGCAACCAGATCGTCAACTGAAGTATCCAGCTCAGGTGTCATGTCTTTGTTGTCCAGGCAGTATTTAACCATTGCCTTGGCAGCCAGACGACCCTCAGCGTGAGAACCAGAAGAGAACTTGTGACCAGAAGCACCAACACCGTCACCGGCAGTGAACAGACCACGAACAGTTGTCATACCACGGTAGCCCCAGTTCCAGCCCTGTGGCAGGTGATCAGGAACGCCAGCTTCTGTTTCAGTTGTTGGCGCGCCAACATCAGTTGGACCAGAAGTCCAGATACCACAACAACCTGAGTGAGAACCCAGCAGGTATGGTTCGGTAGGCATCAGCTCAGAGTTTTTCTTCTCAGGTTCGATGTTTTCACCAACCCAGATACCACACTGACCTACACACATGTCCAGGAAGTCTTCCCATGCTTCAGCTTCCAGATGCTTAACTTCACGTGGAGACAGAGTTTCACGCAGGTTAGCCAGAGCCGTAACAGTATCCATCCAGATAGGACCGTGACCGTCTTTCATTTCTTTCAGCATTAAGTGGTTACGCAGACAGGAAGCTGGAACCGCAGCATGACCGTATGGAGGATAGTCATCCAGCATTTCCTTGTTCTTTTCCATGTAAGCTTCGCCATAGGCGTTAGTGGCTTTGGATTTGAACAGCAGGAACCATGCACCTACAGGACCGTAACCGTCTTTGAAACGAGT
>JALTRC010000574.1 GCA_026998145.1 Gammaproteobacteria bacterium | reverse complement strand
GCCCGGCTTTGTAATGTATAAAATGATCGCTACCTTTGTGGGCATGGATTATCTTGGCATTCCTTTGCAGGCAGATTTTTCTCTGCATATGGATGCCATGCTGGCAGCTATTGAGGAGAAGCAGCCAGCATTAATTTTCCTGGCTTATCCCAATAATCCCACCGGCAACTGTTTTGATGAAAGCGATATAGTGGCGATTATTAAAGCCGCACGGGGGCTGGTTGTGGTAGATGAGGCCTATCATCCGTTTTCTGATCACAGCTTTATGTCCCGTTTGGGTGAGTTTGAAAACCTGCTGGTCATGCGTACGGTTTCCAAAATGGGCATGGCCGGTTTGCGTTTGGGAATGCTGGCAGGAGCGGAAAAATGGATAGGTGAATTTGATAAGATTCGCCTGCCCTATAATATCAATGTGCTCACACAAATCAGTGTAGCCTTCGCGTTGGATCATAATGATGTGTTTGAACAACAGGCGCAGATGATCTGCCAGCAGCGCAGTGAATTATTCAATAGATTATCCGTAATGGATGGGGTGCAGGTGTATCCCAGTCAGGCTAATTTTATTCTGATTCGCCTGTTAAATGCCGATGCCAATAAAGTGTTTGAGTGTTTAAAAGAGCAGGGCGTGTTAATTAAAAACCTGCATCCGGCTGGCGGCATGTTGAGCCAGTGCCTGCGTTTAACCGTAGGTACCCAGGAAGAAAATCAGGCCTGTATTCGGGCGCTTGAAAAGTGTTTGTAATTTTAGTGGGGTTGATGCGAAGGCGCAAAGAACGCGAAGGCTATCCAGATATAAAATTACCCATAAAATCTTTGCGTTCTTCGCGTCTTTGCGTCAAAAGTTAGAATCAATGCAGGTCGGATTGGGTTTTTTAATTCATACCGGATAATGTTGGGTTAAAACATGTAATCCGCTCTACCCAGCAGCCAATAAAATTACACTCAAAAAACTCTGTGCCTGCGCCTCTGTGTCAAAAACGCTTTGCGCTCTTCACGTCTTTGCGTCAAAATTCCAGACTACACCAGCCCATGTTTCACAAATCCCACAACCACCATTGCCAGTAATGTAATGCCGGTAGCCAGCAGGGTAAAGCCGATAATATGGAAAATAATATTGGCTTTTCTGGAGGGTGGTTTCACCAGGTGCTTTTCCAGCTCACCAGTTTCTTTGAGGCGCTGGTATTCCAGTGGACGTTCATGTTTAAACTCTTCCAGATCCCAGCTGCCGGTAAACATGACCGTATCCAGCGGGAATTTTTCCGGGCGGAAATGATTGTTAAAAAAGTGCACCACAAATAAGGTGGCCACTGCCAGGAAGGCTTCAACACCATGGGCAATGGTGGCGATATTAAACGCCCATCCCGGCAGGAATTTTAATAGATAAGGTGAAGCCCATAGAACGACGCCGGACAGGCCAATCACAAAGGCGCCCCAGTAAACGGCCCAGTAGTCGAATTTTTCCCAGTAGGTCCAGCGATCCAGTTGTGGCTGCTTGCCCTTGCCAAAGAACCAGCGGAACATACCTTTCATATCTTCCCAGTCTTTCCAGCGGGGCAGTAATGAATCCGGGCCAAACCAGTCGAAGTTTTTATCCTTGAGTATATGACGAACAACCACAATACCGTGGCCGAATACAGAGCTCAGGAATATAACCCCGGCAATGCGGTGGATGGTGCCAAATGCGGCAGTGCCACCGACTGTATTAATAACACTGACGGCCCAGTCAGTATCCGGGTACATAACTGCCATGCCGGTTAAGGTAAGGGTCATTACCGATAATGCCAGTGCCCAGTGATTTAATCGCCACAGCAGAGAGAAACGCTGGAAGTGTTTTTCACTATGGGGCTTTTCCGGTTTTACATGCACAGGCACCGAGCGGGAATTATCCGTATACCAGACAATGGTTCGCTCTTTGTATTCGCGAACAAACCACAGGATGGAATGGCCATAGAAAAAGATCAGCACCACAATCACAATGCCCACCATAAACTTACCCACAATAAACATGCCGGGGTAACGATCAAAATCAGATGTGTTGCCGTGGGGGCGATAATCCACGATGCCTTCACCCGCATCCTTATGGCATTCACGACAGGTTTGCAGGCGGTTCTGATCACTGACCATTGACTTGGGATCCTCTATCTTGCGGGTATCATGACCACGGTGACAGTCAATACAGCGGGCCACTTTTTTATTGCCCAGCCAGGCCAGTTGTCCATGGGTGGTGGACATATAACTGGAGACTTCTTCTTGGTGGCAGTTGCCGCAGTTTTTGGTAACGATTCGGTGAGCACTCAGACTCTTGGCTTTGGTAATATCATGGGCCGAGTGGCAGTCGGTACAGGTTGCACTATCACCTTTCCATGGGGTTTTTAATGCTGCACCATGCACCGATTTTTTATAAAGGGATAAGGCCTTCTGGTGACAGTCGCCACACATCTGCGGTGAATTTTCCCGATAGTTCAGGGCGCGGGGATCATCAGATTTAAAAACATAGTGAGCCGTATGGCAGGTGCTACAGCTGGCATTATTGTTTTTTGTGGGGTCACCGTGAATGGACTGTTTATAATTTTCTGTATTGAGCACAACATCCGGGGTGCGGGTACGTGGATTAGCGCCCCGGCCCACCGGCCTGGTGCGCTGTCGAATGGATTCGGGATTCAGTTTTTCATGGCAGGAAACACAGTCAACGGCTTTGAGTTTCAGGAACTTGCCGTTTTCTTTTTTATGGGGCAGTTGTTTAACATCTGTATGACAATCCACACACTTAAGTTTGCCATGCAGGCTTTGTCTCATGGCGGCAATATTGATGTCGATAGCATGTTTGCTGCGCAGTCCGTCTTTTTCTTCAAAAGCAGAAAAACCCTTGACTCCATGACAGTTGATACATTGTTTATCTGAAACATCTGTACTGATCTGCTCGTCTAAAACAACAGCGTGAAGTGGAGAAGAGAAAAAAAGAAAAGTCAGTATTATTTTTTTTAACATCTATATGCCATGAAATGTAAAGCCGCAAGCTCATCTGTTTAAGTGGCGATTGCAGAACAATATGAATAAAAAACTATGCAAGTGAGTGATGGATGATCGGTTTTGAATCACCCACTTGCATAGCTTTCCATTAAACCGCCCCTGCTAAAGCAGGGGCGGTAGCAGTGGAATTAACTACTTTTTAGATTTAAAACCGTGGTTGTCGCTATCTTTCGGCGACCAGGCTTTAGGTGGCTTTTTGCCCAGGAACCAGCGGTGCATTTCTGAATTTAAGATTTCATCCAGCTTGGCCTGAACCCTTTCAGCCGCCTTGTATTTACCGTGATCTTTGGCTTCCTTGATTAGATCCTTGATCTGCGGAACCATTTCCATATAAAAGCGGTGAGCGATTTCAAACATACCTTCCCAGTGCACATAATCCGGTGCCAGCATGGCAGCACCGTGACGGGCGCGACGACCTTCGTGATGCCACAGATAGAAATATGTCCATTCCACCTCATCATTGAACTTGGTCTTGTCGATCAGGCCTTCTTTTTTCACCAGTGTGACCAGCTCTTTGGCAGGGATGGCAAACTTGTTATTGAACAGTTCGACAAAGGCATCCAGCTGATCGTAGAAATTATCCACAATATTGCGGCCGTGGCATGATGAACAGACGCTCTTCATATCTTTACGGCGCTCCAGCCATGGCTTAACTTTTTTACCGGCCTTAATGGCTTTTGCATCAATCTTGAAGGAAACCGGCGCACGCAGATTCCAGGAAATACGGCTGCCGATATCATGATTAACGGGCAGATCCTTGGTGGCTGACATGTGGCAGGTGGCACAGGTGGGTGCCGCATTATAATCTTCACCGGCAATCCACTTGGAAGAATCCATATTCATCTTGTCGATATTGGCGCGGAAGGCCACACCGTGTACTGACTCTTCATAAATCTCTTTTTGCGGATGGTCAGGTCCCAGGTGACAGCGGCCACAGTTATCAGGGTGACGCGCCTGTTCCGCCGAGAAATTATGGCGCAGGTGACAGGCAGAGCAGGCACCTTTGGAACCGTCAGGATTGATTCGCCCAATACCCGTATTGGGCCAGCTGGCAGAGTTTAATGAGCCATCGGACTCAACCCGCACAATGGAACCGTGGCAGCCCATACAACCGGAAGTCACCACAGGCGAAGTGCCGTGTAAAGTGGGTGCACCTTCCACCACTTCAGCCAGTACATTGTCCAGAGAGCCCAGGATATTGCCGGCAGAAGCATGGTGAGACTTATCAAATTCTTTCACCTCTTTTTCGTGACAATTGCTGCAATCTTTGGGTGAAACAATTACCGAAATAATGTGATCCTTGTGTTTAATCGCATCCTTGTCAGAAGGATTTGCCTTATGGCATTCATAACAGCCCACATTGGCCCGATAGTGTTTGGAATCCCCCCACATCTGATAAATGCCGGGGGTTTTCTCCCGGTGGCAGGACACACACTGGGCGCTTTCCTTGGACAGATGGTCGAAGCCTTTTAACACTTCAACTGGTTCATCTTTTTTATTGGATGATGTTGCTGCCACAGCATGATTTGCGGCAAATGGTAGTAAAGCCAGCACTAAGAGTGCCGCTTTTAGCAAGCTCTGAGAAGAGCGATGAATATTCATGGATAACCCCCGGTTTTATTTTTTTAATAAACGAAAACAGCTGGCCGTTTTCGTGATGAAAGGGAATCTGCAATAATCATGCCTTAAATTTATGTAAGGAAAGTAGATTTAAGTTATTGTTTTTAATCGTATTATTGGGGAAACGGGGGAGCTCGGGTCGTGGCATTCAAAGCCCTGCACAAAATGCGGGCATTGTTTCCCCAAAAAGGTGCATAAAAATAAGGGATATTGACAGGTGGGGGTTAGTTTTTAAACCAGCGCCGGTTTAACTGGGCAATGATTTTTTCCGGGTAGCGGGAGGAACCCAGGCTGCCGTTGTAGCGGGCCAGTGCCCGCTTCAGATCGCCTTTTTCCTTATCCAGATAATATTTCAAAATGGTGCAGCCCATGCGTAGATTGGTGGACACATCCATCAGATTATCATCCGGGTGGCCGATTTCATCCAGCCAGAAAGGCATAATCTGCATCAGCCCCTGGGCACCGGAGCGGGAAATGGCAAAACGGTCAAAACGGCTCTCAATATCAACGACAGCCAGTACCAGTTCCGGGTGCAGACCGGCGCGGGTGGCTTCCTGATGAATCTGCCGTAATAAATACAGGCGGCTTTGCAGATCGGGGATACGTTTTTCCAGACGGCCCGCCATATCCAGCAGCCAGACCTCCGCATCAAAACGATCTTTGAAACTGCTGGCGGCATTCACTGCCTGGATCAGTCGCTGGCGCAGCTCCGGATCAGCCTGCTGAGAGCTGGCGATAGAGGGAGCAGGGATAAACAGTAACAGACAAAGACTGATACAAAGTAGTGAGCGCAAAAGCCCCCTGCTTTGAAAAAGAGGGGCCGGAGGAGATTTCAGCACCCCTGTTGCAAAGGGGGTGGCTGTATTGCATAGCCTGTTCATTATAATTGCTTCAGAAACGCCATCAGTTTATCCCGTTCGATCTCGGTGGATTTTTCATCCCGGCGGCCCTTGTATTCCACCTTGCCCGCATCCAGGCCACGCTCACCAATCACCAGCCGATGGGGAATACCAATCAGCTCGATATCTGCCAGCATGGCGCCTAAACGATCCTTATTATCAAATAATAGAACATCAAAACCGGCGCTGGTTAAATCCGCATAAATGGTTTCAACCGCCTGCTGCACCTTTTCAGACTTGTGCATATTGATCGGTGCAATGGCAATATCAAAAGGCGCAATGGCGGCCGGCCAGATAATGCCATTGTCATCATGATTCTGTTCAATGGCGGCGGCGACTACGCGAGTTACCCCGATACCGTAACAGCCCATGGTCATAATCTGCCGTTTGCCGTTTTCATTCAGCACCCCCGCATCCAGCGCCCGGGAATATTTATCCCCCAGCTGGAATATATGGCCAACCTCAATACCGCGCACAATGGAAAGTGTGCCCTTGCCATCGGGGCTGGCATCCCCTTCCACCACATTGCGAATATCCGCCACAATGGGCTCTGGCAGGTCACGGCCCCAGTTGACGTTTTGCAGGTGCTTATTATCGATATTGGCGCCGCAGATAAAATCACTGCAATGGGCAGCGCTGTGATCCGCAATAATGGTGATGTCCAGTCCTACCGGGCCAACCGAACCGGGCATACAACCGGCCACTTTTTTTACCTGTTCTTCGGAGGCAAAGCTTAAGGGGCTTTTTACCGGCTCCAGATGCTCGGCCTTGATTTCATTGAGCTCATGATCGCCGCGCAATACCAGAGCAACCACCGAGCCTTCTTCGGCACCTTCAACCAGCAGAGTTTTAACCGTGAGGCGGGCATCCACATCCAGATAGTCACAGATTTCATCAATGCTGTGGGCATCGGCGGTGTCGATGGTTTCCATCTCTAAAGTAGGAGCCGGGCGGGGATCGGCTGGTGGCAGGTAGCCGGCCTTTTCAATATTGGCTGCATAATCACTGCCGGAGGCAAAGGCAATGGCGTCTTCACCGGAATCGGCCAGCACATGAAATTCATGGGAACTGCTGCCGCCAATGGCCCCCGAGTCGGCCAGAACCGGGCGGAAGTTTAATCCCAGCCGCTCAAAAATATTGCAGTAGGCCTGATGCATGGCATCGTAGGTCTGTTGCAGAGACTGCTGGGAAAGGTGGAAGGAATAGGCATCCTTCATAATAAATTCCCGGCTGCGCATAATGCCAAAGCGGGGGCGGATTTCATCGCGGAATTTAGTTTGAATCTGATACCAGCAAATGGGCAGCTGCTTATAGCTGCTCAGTTCACGGCGCGCCAGATCGGTGATGATTTCTTCATGGGTGGGGCCCAGGCAGAACTCACGGTCATGGCGATCTTTCAGGCGTAGCAGCTCCGGGCCGTATTGTTCCCAGCGACCGGATTCCTGCCACAGCTCTGCCGGTTGCACCGTGGGCATCAGCAACTCCAGCGCGCCGCTGTTGTCCATCTCTTCACGAATAATATTTTCCACCTTGCGCAGTACCTTGTAACCCAGCGGCAGCCAGTTATACAGGCCGGAGGCCAGACGGCGAATCAGGCCGGCGCGCAGCATCAGCTGATGGCTGGCAATCTCCGCATCGGCCGGGGTTTCTTTAAGGGTGGAAAGAGGATACTTTGATAGGCGCATGGAAAAGTCTTGTTTAATTAGAGAATGGACTGGGCATTTTACAAAACAAAGGCCCCAGGGTGAACCGAATAACGAAATTAACTGCATTTAAATATATCTCGGCATTATGGCTGAGCAGTTTGTTATTGCCTGCTCAGGCGAATGATCTGCTGAACCGTTTGCAGACAGAAGCCAGGCAGCTGCATCTGGCCAATCATCAGCAATGGCTGGATTTATTACATGCAGAGACGAATGTCTGGGGAAATGTGGAATCACAGGTGGATGACCCGGATTTTTTTATCTCCCC
>JALTRC010000573.1 GCA_026998145.1 Gammaproteobacteria bacterium | reverse complement strand
GCCAAACTACTGGTTGTTCTGGAACGAGAATTTAACAGCACTGAATCCGGCCACCATACGCCCGTGATGTTATGGGGGCCCCCGGGTGTGGGTAAATCACAGATGGTGGCCCAGGTGGCCAGCACCCATAATGTGCCGGTGATTGATATTCGCCTGTCACAAATGGAGCCCAGCGATCTGCGGGGGATTCCGTTTCGCACCGATGACAGTGTGGAGTGGGCCGTGCCCTCCATGTTGCCGAATGCCGAGCGTCACGGCCCCAAAGGCATTCTGTTTCTGGATGAGATCACCTCAGCTCCTCCCAGCGTATCCGCAGCGGCCTATCAGCTGATTCTGGATCGCAAGCTGGGCAATTATGAAGTGCCCGAAGGCTGGGCGATTTTTGCTGCCGGTAACCGTCAGGGGGATCGGGGGGTTACCTATACCATGCCGGCGCCGCTGGCCAATCGCTTCTCCCATTATGAAGTGGAAGTGAATCTGGATGACTGGGTGGCCTGGGCCTGGGACAGGGGTATTAATGAACGCCTGATCGCCTTTTTGCGCTTTCGCCCGGATCTGTTATTCGATTTTGACCCGGCCCATAACCCGGTGGCTTTTCCCTCCCCCCGTTCCTGGGAGTTTGCCCATAATGCCCTGCATAAATTTGAAGACCACCCGGAACTGTTTTTAGGCGCCTTGCAGGCCTGTGTGGGGCCGTCAGCCGGTATCGAGCTAAAAGCCTTTATGGACAGTCTGGATCAGATGCCGGATCTGGATTTGATTATTGCCGGGGAGAATGTGCAGGCGCCTAAGGAAATTGATCTACAGTATGCGGTTGCTACCGCGCTGGTGGGACGCGCCATACAGGCCAAAGGCAAGGATAATGCTCAGGAAGTCATGGGTAAGATACTGGCCTACGCAAAAAAATTCCGTCAGAAGGAAATGGGCGTTATGCTGGTATCCGATATGCACCGGGCCATTGGTGAAGATATATTCACCGTACCGGAATTTGCTGACTGGGCCAATGATATTGCTGAGTTGATGATTTATTAAAAATACTTACCACAGAGGACACAGGGGAGCACAGAGGTTTTTAGTGCGCCCATGGCGCAGAAACCTAAAGCCTTTCTCTGTGGCCTTCGTGCCCTCTGTGGTGAAACCAATACCATCATGGTCAATAATCTAAATGCCCCTAGACTTAGATAAAAAACTCGCCACCGCCAGAACCAGGCTGATTCTGGAAAAACCTTTCCTCGGCGCTCTGGTTCTGCGTCTGCCCATGGTGCGCGCCAAGGATGACTGGTGCGAGACCACCTTCAGTAATGGCAAAAAATTCTATTACAACGAGCATTACATCGATGCCCTAAGTGACGAGCAAACCCAGTTTGCTCTGGCCCATGAGGCGCTTCATTGTGCCCTGTCTCATTTTGCTCGCCGTCAGAATCGGGTGCAGCATCGCTGGGATATGGCCTGTGATCTGGCCATCAACCCCATGCTGATTAACGATGGCATGGTGCCACCAGCAGATGCCCTGTATATGCGTCAGTATGAGAATATGACTGCCGAGGAAATTTACCCCTGTCTGGAAGATAACGATAATGACCAGGAGCGTGAATTACAGCAGGAAATGAAGGAGGACTCGGATAATAATCAGGACGAAGGCGAGGGCGGTGTCGGCGATCAGGAAGATCAGCATGAAGGGGAGCAGCAGCGGCAGAAAAGTGATAGCGCCGGTCAGGGGCAGGAAGACGGTGGCGTGCGTCAGGAAAATTCCGATAGCAGTGACGGCAAGGGGCAGGGGCAGCGCCCCCCGGATGAGCAGGGGGAAGGGGAGCCGGATCCCTTAACACCACAGGAAATCGAAACCCTTTCCACCCAGTGGCAGCAGCGGCTGGCCAGCGCTGCCATGCAGGCCCTGACCGCCGGCAAGCTGGGTGGCGCCATGGCGCGTATGGTCGATCATCTGCTGCAACCCAAGCTGCCCTGGCGTATGTTGCTGGCCCGTTATATGACCATGGTGGCAAGGGATGATTACACCTATTCACGGCCATCTTCCCGCCGTGGCGATCCGGTGATCTATCCCAGCCTGCGCAGTTCGCAACTCAATATTGTAGTGGCGCTGGATACCTCCGGCTCCATCGGGGACAAGGAAATTGGTGAATTTGTCTCCGAAGTGGATGCCATTAAAAGCCAGCTGAGAGCCAGAATTACCCTGCTGGCCTGTGACTCTGCGCTGGCCAAAGGGGCGCCCTGGGTGTACGAGCCATGGGAAGAATTTGCCCTGCCGGAAAAATTCCAGGGAGGCGGCGGCACCAGTTTTATCCCGGTATTTGAATGGGCCGATGCTCAGGATCAGGCGCCGGATTTAATCGTTTATTTCACCGATGCCCAGGGACAGTTTCCGGAGCAGGAACCGGCATATCCGGTCACCTGGCTGGTGAAGGGGAAAACCCCTGTGCCCTGGGGGGTGCGGGTGCAGTTGAATTGAGTTGTTTAGTTGTTAGTCTTTAATCA
>JALTRC010000572.1 GCA_026998145.1 Gammaproteobacteria bacterium | reverse complement strand
CCCGAGCCTATGCCCGGCATACTGTAAGGCAGGGGCACATAAAGATGGGCAGGCGCAGTCGGGAACTGGCTCTGCCGCCGTGGCTTGTCGAAATTTATATTGCTTTCGGATGCACACAGGCTAGCCGAGTGCACGGCAAACAATATCAGCCCACAGGCAAATAAAAGGTTTTTAATTTTTCTGTAAAATCTGTTTTGCTTCATGCCACAGGGCTTCCAGTTCATCCAGCGAACAATCTTCCATCGCCTTATTAGTCTGCGACAGTTTTTTCTCAATGCATGCAAAGCGTTTGATAAATTTCTGGTTACTTTTCCGCAATGCTTCTTCCGCATCCACATTAAGATGCCGTGACAGATTGACGCAGGCAAATAAAATATCACCCATTTCCTCTTCGATATGGGCCGAGTCTTTTTCTTCAATGGCTTCTTGCAGCTCGTTTATTTCTTCATTTATTTTATTAAATACCGGCTGAATATCTGGCCAGTCAAAACCTTTTCGAGCGGCTCGTTTCTGTAATTTCTGCGAGCGTTTTAATGCCGGTAGGGCAGCCGCCACACCAGACAGCGCAGACAATGACTGTTCACTTTTTTTATTTCGTTCAGCTGCCTTTGATGCTTCCCAGGCTTCATGCAAAAGTTTTTCATCGCGACAGTCCACATCGGCAAACACATGGGGATGCCGGCTGATGAGTTTCTGGTTAATGGCATTTACTATATCCCGAAACTCAAACAAACCATTCTCTTTGGCCATTTGCGCATAAAAAACAATCTGGAATAATAAATCCCCTAACTCTACTTTCAGTTCCTGCATATCACCGCTTTCTATGGCATCGGCAACTTCATAGGCCTCTTCCAGTGTATAGGGTAATACACTTTTATAATCCTGTTTAATATCCCATGGGCAACCCTTTTCAGGCTCGCGCAGATCCGCCATGATGCTTAACAGTTTTTCTATTTCCTGCATTTTTCACCTGTGGTTTATGCTTCACACATAAAAAAGGACGCCATCAGCGCCCTTTAAATAAGCATGCAACCATACATAACTAGAATGAGATTCTAACACCCACATGAGCCGAGTCATCCAGCTTATAGTCAGAACCAACGCCGTTGGTAATATCAATGCCTACACTGCGGTAACCCACATAAGCTCGGGCACTGGGTGTAACTTCCAGTTCAACGGCCACACGAAATTCAGAGTATTGATCCGCGCCGGAAAAGCTGACAATTTTAGGTGCAATAAAACCCTCTGCCATAATCGCAATGGGCGCAGAAGATGGAATAAGGTAACGAACCTGAGCACCAATCGCAACGGCTCCCATGGTATCATCCAGCGCTTTTATATAAGCACCGATCACCTTGGCACCCACTCCCATTTTTAAAGCCCGGTTATTACCTGCCCCATTTCCTGAAACCATGGCATCGGCACTGAACATTGAATCATTGGCATCGTTAAACATAAAACCTATGCCCACATCAGCGCCACCATAACCAAAGGTTGATGAGGTGGTTAAATACTGTACCGCAGCCACTTCATTAGCCAGACGTAAATCTATACCCCGTGCCTGTACCTGTGTTGCTGCAAGCAGCAGAGTTAAACCTGTAAAAATTTTCTTAATCATGTGAGCACCTAAAAAAATACGCTATAAAAACAATCTCGCCATACTAACCGGCAAGAACTCTTTCTGCTGGGATATATTACACAAATAACCAAAAAATAATAAGCACTAAAAATGCAACAGGCCGGATAAACCGGCCTGTTGCATAAATCAATTCAGCAGCATTTAAATCGTTTGATAATAAATATTCTGCGGATGATTTGCCTGGGCAAAAAAGAACCAGCGCTCGGCCACCAGACCTGCATACTGAATAATGAAAGCTGCCATTAATACACCCGTGCTGCCGTTACTCATGCCTGAATATAAAAAGATCAGCGGCAACGGGAACACCAGAATCAGAAAAATATATTTTACCGATTTCAGAAAGAACGCCGATTTACCGTGGAAATATTCTTTTGTATTAAATGAACCGCCCATGGCACCCTGGGCCAGCTGCACAATCGTATTATGACGCACACCAATAGCCGACTGAATGGTCGATTTGTGCTTAATGCGTGAATTGCGATACAGGGACGCCAGACGGAAAAACAGCGCCAGTATTGTCAGCGCAATGGCAAAGCCACCGTAGAAGTTCAATAACTCAGGTTCAGTTGCCGAGGAGAACACAGTGGCCAGGGTAAAGCCGGAAGCACTGCCCAGCAGAAAATAGTTAACCACGGTTAAGGGACTGGACCATTCCTGTAAAAACTTGATACAGGCATAGATCATGGAAGTACATACAAACAGGGCGACAACCGATAACACACCTACCCCACCCACAATAAGCGTCAGGGGTAATTTAGCGCCGGTGCTGGTGGTAAAGATCACCATATCCCAGCCCATGTACTGCATTAAGCCGTAAATAAAAATAATACCCATGGTCACCGGCAGGGCAATGACTTCACGGGATAACCATGAAGTTCGCCATTGGGCTGCTGAACGCCATGCCCGTTCCGGGTGGCCTAAATGGAATACCGAGCTAACCAGACCAGCAACCAGAAACAGCAGGGCAATCATACTGCCAGTGCTGTAAAAAGAACTGCTGACCTGTGAAGGTAAAAATTGTGCGGCACTATAAAACTGCCCCATAAACAAAGCCAGAAACAGGCCCTGCCCTACACCTATCAAGGTGGTTAAAAATATTACAGAAAACGCGGGATGCATATTCTATCTCCTGTGAGGGAAAATTCAGTTCAGCTTTGTGTAGCAGATTGCCGCCCCGGCCCGGGCATCCATGCAGCCGTATGCGGCAATGTCCGTCGATTCACAAAGCTCTCATAACATTACAGTGCAAAGTCGTCCAGCGTTGGCGCATCCACTGGGCCGGAAGGCGCTCGCTCTTCTTTCTTCAGCGGATTATCCACGCGGATCAGTTCATCTTCATGGATATGCAGCTGCTGCTTACGACGGGGTAAATAATGATTGGATGGTTTAGTACCCCATTCCGGCATTAATGGATAACCGCCTTCTTCACGAATAACCACGGAGACTTCCGAATCCGGATCATGCACATCACCAAACAAACGGGCGCTGGTCGGACAGGCCAGTACACAGGCCGGCTTACGCTCGGACTCGGGTAATGACTCATCGTAAATACGATCCACGCAGAGGGTACATTTTTTCATCACCTTCTGCTGCTCATCCAGCTCACGGGCGCCGTAAGGGCAGGCCCATGTGCAATATTTGCAGCCGATGCACTTATCGTAATCCACCAGCACAATGCCATCCTGATCCCGTTTGTAACTGGCGCCTGTGGGGCAAACCGGTACGCAGGGGGCATCTTCACAATGCAAACAGGATTTAGGAAAGTGGACGGTTTCCGTATTGGGGAAGGTGCCCACTTCATAGGTTTGTACCCGGTTAAAGAAGGTACCGTTTGGCTCGGCCTGGTAAGGATTTAAGTCGCCCATAAAACCGGCCGGGCCGGAGGTGTTCCACTCCTTGCAACTGGTCACACAGGCGCTGCATCCAACGCATACATTCAGGTCAATGACTAATGCTAGTTGTGTCATTACTTGGTACCTCGCTTCTCAAATACACCGGCAAGGTAGGCAAGAATATTGCGCCGCGGCGACATGCCCGGGTATTTTTTCATCGGCTTGAACTGGGGGTAAGTTTCTTTTGGCTCATCATCTTTGGCCCGATAAACCCGCACGCGCACATCATACCAGCCGGCCTGACCGGTAATCGGGTCCGAGTTGGAAATATGCTCACCCGCCTCATGAGCCGGCAGTTCTTCGGCAATCAGATGATTCAATAAAAAGCCTTTTTTGGATTCATTGGCATCTTTATCCAGATTCCAGGCGCCGGCCGCTTTACCAACGGCATTCCAGGTCCAGATAGTGCCCGGCTCTACCGCCTCGGAGAAGCGCGCCATACAGCGTACCTTGCCGTGCATGGATTCCACCCAGATCCAGTCACCATCATTAAAACCATGCTGCTTGCCCAGTGACGGATGCACATGCATATAGTTGTGAGCATGAATCTGGCGCAGCCAGGCATTCTGGGAATCCCAGGAGTGATACATGGCCATGGGACGCTGGGTTAAGGCATTCAATGGATACTTCTGCTTATCCGTTAAAGTGGCTTCCAGCGGCTCGGAATAGAAGGGCAATGGATCAAAATGCTCTTCCACACGCTTGCGCAGGTGATCCGGTGGCTGATTACCGGGGCGTTTACCCTGAGCCGCACTGCGGAATTTCTGCAACACTTCCGAATAAATATGAATATTAATCGGCTCCGCATAACGGGTTAAGCGGTGCTCCTGGGCCCAGCGCAGATAGCCCATATTCCAGTTACGCATATACTGGTAGGACGGTGGCAAATGATACTGATACACACAGTTGTTCTTTTCGTACATCTTCCACTGGTTCGGATTCGGCTCGCCTTTCATAAACTTCTCGCCGCCCTTGCCCCGCCAGCCGGCAAGAAAACCGATACCGGAACCCGGCTCGGTTTCAAAGTTCACCACCAGATCCGGGTAGTCCCGGAATTTACGGCTGCCATCCTTATTGGTAAAGGCCGGCAGTTTCAGCCGCGTACCCAGCTCAATTAAAACTTCCTGGAATGGCTTACATTCACCTTTGGGCTGCAATACCGGAATACGCACGGAATCCACCGGGCCATCAAATTCGGAGATGGGGCGATCCAGCATGGACATGGCATCATGGCGTTCCAGATAAGTGGTATCCGGCAGAATCAGATCCCCATAGGCTGTCATCTCCGACTGGAAAGCATCGGCCACAATAATAAACGGAATCTTGTACTCACCATCCTCGTTCTTATCGTTCAGCATCTTGCGCACTTCGGCCGTATTCATGGATGAGTTCCAGGCCATATTGGCCATGAAAATCATCAGCGTGTCGATGGTGTAAGGATCGCCCCGCCAGGCATTGGTAATCACATTGTGCATCAGACCGTGGGCCGATAAAGGATGCTCCCATGAGAAGGCCTTATCGATACGCACCGGCTGCTGCTTGTCATCCACAAACAGATCATTGGGATCTGCCGGCCAGCCCAGCGGCATACCGTTCAACGGCGTATTGGGCTTTACATCATCCCAGCTTCTGCCGGTTTTCGGGCAGGGGGGAATGGGGCGCGGGAAAGGCGCCTTGTGACGGAAACCGCCCGGACGATCGATGGTGCCCAGCAGGGACATCAGAATCGACATGGCGCGGATGGTCTGGAAGCCATTGGAGTGTGCCGCCGTGCCTCGCATGGAGTGGAAGGCCACCGGATTACCAGTAACCGAATCATGCTCCTTGCCCCATACATCGGTCCAGGCAATGGGCAGCTCGATTTTTTCATCACGGGCGACAATACCCATTTCATGAGCCAGACGCTTGATGTCTGCCGCCGGAATACCGGTGACATCCGAGGCCCATTCCGGGGTGTATTCTTCCACTCGCTCTTTTAACAGCTGGAACGCCGGCTTTACATGGGTGCCATCTTTCAGGGTAAATTCACCCAGCAGGAAGGGATCGGCACCTTCCGTATGGGTGCGCACAGCCGAATCCGTATGGCGATCCCACCACAGCTCATTCATGGGATCGAAACAGCCAGGCTCTTTTTCTGACTCCACGCGAATAAACATGCCGTGCTCATCGGAGGCTTCATCCACATTAATCAGCTGAGCCGAGTTGGAGTATTGAATCAGGAATTCACGATCATATAAGCCAGTGACAATCAGCTCACGAATCATTGCCAGCATCAGGGCGCCATCCGTGCCCGGCTTGATGGGCACCCACTCATCGGCAATCGCCGAATAACCGGTACGCACTGGATTAATAGAAACAAAACGCCCACCGTTGCGCTTGAATTTGGACAGGGCGATCTTCATGGGGTTGGAATGATGATCTTCCGCGGTGCCGATCATAATAAACAACTTGGCGCGATCTAAATCCGGGCCACCGAATTCCCAGAAGGAACCGCCGATGGTGTAGATCATACCGGTAGCCATATTCACCGAACAGAAACCACCGTGGGCCGCATAGTTAGGTGTACCAAAATTCTTGGCAAACATACCGGTGAGTGCCTGCATCTGGTCACGGCCGGTGAACAGGGCAAATTTTTCCGGTGCGGTAGCACGAAGATGGGAGAGGCGCTCTTCCATGATCTCGAATGCCTTATCCCAGGAAATTTCTTCAAATTCCGCATCACCACGCATGGCACCCTGCTTGCGCAGCAGGGGTTTGGTTAAACGCGCAGGGGAATACTGCTTCATAATACCGGAAGCACCCTTGGCACAGATCACACCCTGATTTAACGGGTGTTCCGGGTTGCCCTGAATATAACGCACCTCGTTATCACGCAGTGTTACGCGGATGCCGCATCGACAGGCACACATATAACAGGTGGTATTTTTCACCTCGATTGAACTGTTTTCGTTCAACGGGTCATGTATGGGGTCTTTAATGGGGGAGTTCTTCATAACTGGTCCTGCCCTTGAGAAGGTCGGCGATTATAATGAAACGGTAATACTGTCTCTAATCATGTTTGTTAAGCGTTTCATAAAATAATTATATACTACACTTATGGGATACAGGCATCATTCCCTTGGGGGTATGAAGCTATAGCACAAACACAGAAAACGGCTAATACCCCACTAAAATACTTGTTTTTCAACAACTTATATACCGCATAAAGGATATTAACTTGCCTTTATGGGGGTGATATATTATAAAACCCTAATGGTCTGGCGCGATAAACCTGATTAATCACCCGCCCCAGATGCCAGAATAGTAATTGATTTATATCATGTTATTTGCCTGGCAAAGCGCTATATTAACCAACAACCGGCATTACAGCACGCATACGGAACATTTATATGACACAACTTATTGATCAATTTGGACGTAGCATCGACTATGTTCGCGTGTCTGTAACAGACCGCTGCGATCTGCGCTGCACCTATTGTATGCCAAAGCAGTTTCGGGATTTTCACGAACCGGACGAGTGGTTAACATTTGATGAGCTGGAGCGGGTCATCGATACTTTTTCCCGCATGGGCACCCGCCGCATCCGTATCACAGGTGGCGAGCCGCTGGTACGCAAAGACCTGCCCATACTGGCCAGCCGCCTCTCCTCCCTGCCCGGTCTGGAAGATCTATCCCTGAGCAGCAACTGCACCCGCATGGCCAAACATGCGGAGGCTTTAAAAGCTGCCGGCATCAGCCGTATCAATGCCAGCCTGGATACGCTTGATGCTGACAAATTCAAACAGCTCACCGGTGGCAAGCTGGAAAAGACCCTGGACGGCCTGATGGCGGCCAAAGCCGCCGGCTTTAAGCCGGTGAAAATCAATATGGTTTTAATGAAAGACGTAAATGACATGGAAGTGGAATCCATGGTGGAGTTCTGCGCCGAGCATGGTTTTACCCTGCGCTTTATTGAAACCATGCCGGTGGGTGATATGGGCCGGGAAGCCAGCCATCAGTAT